>JAGHCC010000469.1 GCA_021160685.1 Desulfobulbaceae bacterium
ACCCTGGCGCCTTCATTGATCATTTCCCGAAGGGTATTAGCTGTATAATAATGGGCCAGGCTGCCTAGTCCCACAAGTCCCAGCAAAACAAAAAAAGTGACGATCTTAACCCGGCGATTTTGTTTAAAAATTGATAAAAAATTCTGGACAATACCGGTGGAAACCGGCAGGCTCGTCCGGCCTATTCGTTCTGGAGCAGGATGTTTTGACTGCAAAAATGATTGTTTTGACACAGAATGCTCCATGCAAGAAGAGAGGAAATGATTTGCCCAGTCATTTTTTACCAAGCTTTCATGAAATTAAAACGTTATATTTTTAGCAAAAATTATCATTCTAGTCTATATACTTTAGATGGTATATTCGTAATTCCCAATTCGTAATTCGTAATTGATTCGTTCAAAGGGTCTAATATGTCTCTTATGCCATTTAACATCACCACATTTTTTTCAGCTCCTCTCTCTGTCATTTTTTGCCTCTCTCTCATTCTATGCGGCTGCACCACCCAGGAAGAGAGCCTGCCCCCCGTAGCTGCACCTCCGGTGATAAACGACTTTTCCGCCCCCCGGCTTGTGCGGTTTCTTTCATCTGCAAAACCGTTTGTCGATATGGAATGTTTCGGTGTTGTTCTTTCAGACAATGACGGCATTCCCGCCTCAATTATCAATATGGGCAGTGTTGATTCCTCTTTATGTCTTGCTGCCGAATCAGAATTGCCGGCTCATCTTATCAATAAAGCGTTTCAGCTGGCAGAGGTTAGGGGCCTTCATACAATTCCAACGCCCCATGAGCTGTTGGTTGAACAGGTGCCGCCCCATGTGCTTGGACGCCTTCTTCCTCCTGTGCCTGTCTCAATGCAGCAACTCGAAAAGCAGCAGCGCTTTATCATAGGCGCCGGACTTAATTATAACCGGCACAGGGAAGAAGTTGCCGCAACAGAACCGCTGCTTCTCTTTCCCAAATTTGTTGCGCCTTCCGGAGCCTATCAAGACGTTGAGGCGGGCTTGCAGCTTGATGAAGAGAGTGCTGTTGATGTGATACTGCTTGATTTCGAAGTTGAACTTGGCGTGGTGCTTCTCGATGATGTGGATCTGTTTAACCTGCCGGAGCCGGAAATTTTTCGTAACTCCATCGCTTTTTTTGTCAGCAATGATATATCCGACCGGGAACCTATTATTCTTGATCAACAATACGGCTATACCCAGGGAAAATCTCATACCACTTATCTGCCGACCGGGCCGTGGATGATCCATGGCCGTCACATGTACCCCATGACCGCCAACCTACAGGGGAAAGACAACCTGGAGCTTGATTTACTGGTCTTTGACAAAAACGAAAACAACGATGATCTTCAGTCTATGGATTCCCGCTTGGCCCAAAATGACACCACTCTATCCATGCGTTTTGGACCCTGGGAAATACTTCGTGAACTGTCCGAAAGATTGCAGGCTGGAGAACGTATCTCCATGCCCGATGCCCAGGGGGTTCCACGGTATCTCCACACCGAGCAGGGAATTATTCCGGCGGGTAGCCTGCTGCTCACCGGAACACCCGGTGGAACAGCCATCAAATCACCGGGAATTTGGCAAAAAATAAGGCTTTTTGTCACAGGAGGATTGAGCAAAGAGGGCGCCCGGCAGCAATATGTCCTTAATTCGGAAGAAAAAAGCGACGCGCTCGGTTACCTCCGGCCAGGAGACACGGTTGAATGTTGGATTAGCGGCCTTGGGCGCCAGCGCTGGCAAGTTGTTTCATCGGAATTGTAATTTTTCAGGTCATCGAAAATTTACAAATATTAAATACGTTATTCAGGGCTGCCTCCCCCTTTATTAAAGGGGGATTGAGGGGGATTTGTTTATAGGTTGCCACCACTTATTGAGAAATTACACGAATCACTATGAAAAACAATAAAGTCACCGCTGTTGCCTTCATCATCCTGCTCGTGCTGCTGGCCGCTTGTGACCAACCACCACGGCTCACCGAACTGCCCAGCGCGGCCGATGAACTGTGCGCCGGCACAGGCGGCACCCCCATGGTTTTTACAAGTACAGATGGGGCAGAACTTGGTTTTATTGCCTACCAGCAACGAGATAAACCTGCCACAACTGCCCTGATCTATCTGCACGGTATCGAAAGTCATGCCGGCTGGTTTGACTGTGCCGCCCGGATGCTGAGAGACAAGGGGTATGATGTTTTTTGCCTGGACAGAAGGGGCAGCGGCATCAACAGGGAGAATCGAAATTTTACCAGCGGCCATATCGCAAATTTTGATATACTCATTGCGGACATCAACGCATTTCTGCAGCAAAAATCAAGTGATTATAAGCACATTATTCTTGTAGGTCTCTCCTGGGGCGGTAAATTGGCCTATACCTATAACCTGATCCATCCTGATGATTTTGATGGGCTGATCCTCATCACTCCGGGCCTGGTATCAAAGGTTGACGTCAATCTGCCGACCAAACTTTGCATTTTTTCAGCCTCCCTGATCAAGCCGACCACAGGCTTTGACCTGCCCATTGCCACGGAAATGTTCACCACCACTTCTCGCTATTATGAGTGGATACAAAATGATCCTCTGCGTAACCATCAGGCTTCGGCAAAATTTCTCATGGAAAGTAACCGCATGGATGGCTTTATCAAAAAAAATGGCCACCGTTCACGGGCGTCGATTTTGCTATTTTTGGCCGGGAACGATGAGATCATTGACAATGAGGCTGTGCTGACTCTTTTACAAAACAGTCCTGACAACAATCTTTCATTGGTGACTTACCAGGAACAAACCCATTCCATCCAGTTTGACGCACCCGAAAAGATGACCGCAGACATGGATAGCTGGCTTCAACAATATATTGCCAGGAGAAATAACAGATGAAAATTAGCCGATTTAAAGTAATGCTCGTTGAAATTCCGATGAGATTTTCCGTGGAGCACAGCTTGGCAAAACGGGCCACAGCCAAAAATGTACTGCTTGCCGCCTATAGCGAAGGGCAGGAAGTTGGTTGGGGCGAATCTTGTCCACGAGAATACGTGACAGGGGAAACCCTTGATTCTGTAGTCAACACCCTTGAAAAAACGCTCTGCCCTTATTTCGAAGGCCGGGAATTCAGCAGTTTTGCTCAGCTTGTGACCGTTCTCAGTGAAAAGGGAAGCCGGATGGAACGTAACCAGCTTGCTGCTTTTTGCGCTCTGGAAATGGCCCTGCTGGACTTGGCTGGAAAATTTTTCCATGAAAGTGCGGGCATCGTCCTTGGGCCAATAATCCACGAGCGAGTTCGTTACAGTGCCGTCATTGCCTTTGAAGATCCACAAGCGGTTGCAGAGGCCGCAAAAATGATTCAGCAGGCCCATTTCCGGGAAATTAAAGTCAAGCTTGGTAAAGACCTGGACAACAACCGCAACATTTTACGCATTGCCCGGGATATTCTTGGTGAGGATGTCTCTCTGCGGGGAGATGCCAACTGCGCCTGGGATGGTAAGGAGTCAATACGTCAACTTGAGGCCCTGGCTGAATTTAACCTGCAGGGCATTGAACAACCTGTCCTGTCTGAAGATATTCGCGGCCTGAAAATGATCACTGCCGCCCGGATCACTCCGGTTGCTGTTGATGAATCATTATGTTCTGTGACCGACGCGGAAATGCTCATTGCAGAAAAAGCCTGTGATATTTTTAATATCCGCATTTCAAAATGCGGCGGCCTCCTTAACGCCCAGCGTATCTACCAACTTGCCGAAGGCAACGGACTGCGTTGCCAGTTGGGCGCCCAGGTTGGAGAAATGGGCCTGCTTTCTGCCGCCGGCCGCCATCTTGCCTGCCGCTGTCCTGATCTCATCTGGCTTGAAGGTTCCTACGGACGGCTCCTGCTTGAAGAAGAATTGTGTGAGCCGGATTTAACCATCGGCGCCCAAGGAGTTGGCATGGCGCTTGATACCGACGGAATTGGTGTTGAACCTATTGCCGAGATGCTGGAGAAATATCTCGTTTAAATTAAAAATTACGAATTATGAATTACGAATCTCCGGTACTCTTTTTTAC
>JAGHCC010000189.1 GCA_021160685.1 Desulfobulbaceae bacterium
AGGTAGAGAAGGTATTGAAAGTATTAAAGGTAAAGAATGAGTCATCTATGTTCTTTACTTCTTTACCTTCTTTATCTTCTTTATTTCTTTGAAAATTATGAAAGATATCGATTTTGATGACATTCTGAGTAGATACCACGCCGATCCTTACGGATACGTGTACATTCACACTCTTCATACCGGGCAGATCCGTTTTAATGTGTCCAAGGATGAAGAGGTGGAAGGGACCAGTGGGCAATGGCAACATATTCCCGGCACGAAACTCTACGTTCTCCATCGCGAGGGAAATGATAAAATCACTTTTTCCCAAACCAGCGGAGTGATATCGTCCATCCGCGCCGATCTAGAAGGGCAGTTCGTCGAGGCAGGGGAAAGGGTGATTACAATCCGTTATCCACTGAAGAAAAGAGAAATTATTGAATCACTTCTCCATAAGGTGCTTGAGCCTTTTTATGCGCCCGAGCGGGCAAAGTACTTTTTTTCTCTAGATATTCAGTCCCGCATAGAAAAATTCGGACAGCGGTCGGTTACGGTGAATCCCGGGGACGAAATTCTCACCATGTCTTTGATGAAAAGGGATACTCCGATCTTTTACAAGGGAGTGCCTGGTATTATTCATTCCGTTTATTTTAAACCAGGCGTCACCGTGGAGCAGAACGAACCCCTGATCGGCATCTGCTCCCCGGATAAATTGCCGATCATTCAGAAAATTATTACCCGGGTTAAGGCCGAATGGGATTAGCTCGGTCTTTGCCCCCCTCCTCTCTTCCACAGTCTACCCTTCAGCAGGAACTTTCCTATCGCCGGCAGCATTTTTCTAAAGATGTTGCCGATCAGATTTTTCGATACGGCGCTATTGTCGGATCGGTAATTCATCATTTTGATCGTCTGGATCGCTGCATGGATCATGCCCGCAGTTTGATCCTGGATCATGAAGAACAAAATCTCTCCTTTCCCAGCGGCACGGTTGTTCTCGCGAACCGCCTGGAAAACGGCCAGGGCAGGTTCGGTCGTTACTGGCATGCACCAGAAGGCGGCCTCTGGTTGGTGCTGATCCTGGTGAATACACTGCTGCCCGAGATCAGTCGTCTCTATCCTCTGGCCGCTGGTGTAGCCTGTTGCGAGTTTGTCCGCCACCATGATATTGACGGCCGGATCCAATGGGTCAATGATGTTCGGGTGAACGGCCGGAAAATCGGCGGGATCCTGACGGAAAGCTGTATTGGCCGGCATTCCGGCGAGGAATATATTCTCATTGGCATGGGAATCAATGTCAATAATGAACAGTTCCCTGATGAACTGCAATCCATTGCCGGATCAATGCGTCCACACCTTTCCAGTGATCTTGATATGAATCAGGCTGCAATAGAGCTTTTAGCAAAATTATCCTGGAATATCGGTCTGCTGCATTATGACGAGATGAGATTGCTGCACGGACGGGATGACGCCGTAAAAGGCGGCCAGAATTCACTGCTTCTGGCCCGTTGGCGGCAGTTAAGCGACACCATTGGCCGTAAGGTTGAGTTTGGCTTTCACGTTGAAGAAGATCCGCAATATGAAGCCACGGTTCTCGGTCTGGCCGAGGACGGAGGGTTAATCCTTTCCCTGGCGGATTCCGGAACCATTGTCGAGTACAGCGGCGAGATTCGTTATCTTGATTAGTGGTCCGCGACTTTTGAGTTCGCTCAATTGCCATCATGTTTGAACCAATCAAAAGTTCTTTACCCCCTTTTTCAAAGAGGGGTAAAAAAATCGTTCATTCCCCCCCTTTGAAAAAGGGGGGTTAGGGGGGATTTTTACGGACGATCTTACAATTTCTGCTGTTATGAAGTGCCAGAGCCAGCCGGTAAATAATATGGAACCCATAACTGTCATTATCCCCACATACAATCGGGAAAAACTGCTGAAAAAGGCCATTGATTCGGTGATGGTGCAGGACTATTCCCATTTTGAGCTGATCGTAGTTGACGATGGTTCGGATGATGACACCGGGGCTCTGGTGGCCGGTTATCCGGATGTCAGATATGTCCGACAGGAAAACAGGGGAGCAGCTGCGGCCCGTAACAGGGGCTTTGAGGCGGCAAAATATGATCTCATCGCTTTTCTTGACTCGGATGACTGGTTTGATCCCGCTAAACTTGCAGTCCAGGCGCGGGCCATGGCTGAAAAACCGGAATATCTCATCTCCCATACGGATGAAATCTGGTACCGGCGTGGCATTCTGCTCAATCAGAAAAAAAAGCACCGTAAACCAGGTGGCCATATTTTTGCCGATTGTCTGCCTCTTTGCGCCGTTTCCATGTCAACCGTGATGGCGAGACGATCGCTTTTTGATGAGGTGGGCCTGTTTGATGAACGCCTTCCCTGCTGCGAGGATTATGATTTCTGGCTGCGGGCCAGTGTCCGTTTTCCTTTTCTGAAAATTGATAAACCTCTGACTTTAAAGGACGGTGGCCGTCCTGACGAGGTTTCCTTTCAGTACAGAACCGGCATGGACCAATTTCGGGTTCAGGCCATTTTGAAATTGCTGGAGGAGACGGATTTGAGCCCTGAACAGGAAAGACTGGCCAGAAAAGAATTGACCAGAAAATGTGTAATCTATGGCAATGGCTGCATCAAGCACGGTAGGCCCGATGAAGGTCGGTTTTATCTTGAGCTGGTGGAAACTCATGGTGTTTAACTGTGCAGGAGGTAACCAATCACAGGGTGACATCATCCAAAGTTTGGGCAAACGCCTATCCGGTAAGCGTTCATAAGGAGGGGTTGTCTGTATCGTTGTGTGAATCGTCTTTTTTCAGGCAGCCCGTAACATGAAATCCACTTGCAGGGCATCATAAGGGAATTCAATACGGCCTTTTGGGGTCTTTTGCAAAATGCCGACGTTCAAAAGAATATGCACATCCCCATGCACCGCTTTCACATCCCGTCCTAACCTGCGGGCAGCCTCCCGAATTGACATAGGCCCTGCACCGGTCATGACCTTGAGAAGTTCCCATCGTTTGGCCGACAGGGTCTTGAAAAGAAGAGCCGGTGATTCGAAGCTGATAAACGCTCCTTGTTGTTTTCCATCCAATGCATCAAAAAATCGTTTGTTGCTTTGATCCCGGGATGCAATCCCCAAGGTTACAATATTCATTTCAAGGCCTCCATTTGTCAACATCACTCCAGAATTCCTTCAGCAGCGCTTGCGGTGTTGTAAAAGTATACGGACTTTCGACTTTCCCTATATGCTTGTGGTCTCCTTTTCCTGATTCGTTGTCGTAACGCAGTACACACTCACAATCTACTACAAGAGCAAGCCGATATTTGAAACTGTGGTCGCTGCCTGAACTAGGGGCGGGCAACCGCCAGACAACCATTTCCACAAAAGCGTTTTCAGAAAGAATGTGACGTTCCCTGATCAGTAATTTAGCATTCATGTTGGATAAAATAACAACAGAAGAGATCGTTGTCAAGAATTACAACACCGGAGTGAACGAGATCCTTTCCATCGTTGGGGTGTATGGGGTCGGGCCACGCTAACTACCTGAAAGTTCGTGAAAACATACTTGATTGTAGTCCTTTTTTCTGTCTATAATGTCTTTTATAAGGTCAAAAATGCGAATATTGAAATGTAACGAATAATGGTAGTCTTATGCCCAGAGCCAAGAGACATTATATTCCAGGACAAATATGGCATTTGACACACAGATGTCACAAAAGAGAATTTTTGTTCAAATTAATAATGGACCGACGGAAATGGGTTCAATGGCTTTATAAGGCAAAAAAGAACTACGGCTTGGTCATACTCAATTATACAGTGACTTCAAATCATATTCATTTACTCGTTCAGGATGAAAAGGGTCGTGATGTCATACCTCAATCAATCAAGTTGGTTGCCGGTAGAACTGGGCAAGAATACAATTTGAGAAAAAAGAGGAAAGGAGCTTTTTGGGAAGACCGTTATCATGCAACCGCAGTTGAATCTGAAGAACATTTGCTCAGATGTCTTGTATACATTGACTTAAAT
>JAGHCC010000227.1 GCA_021160685.1 Desulfobulbaceae bacterium
CCTTTCCATCAGATTCCGCACTTCCTCAACAGGGCACTCGTTTCCCAGGGTCTTTTCCGCTAAATTTCGCAATGCAAGTTGGTCATCATTAAAATCAAAATCCATATCATCACCTCTTTAACCTCTGGGCAGACCCAGAATCCTTTCCGCTATGATGTTCTTCTGAACCTCCGAAGTACCTGCCGCAATAGTATGGGCCTTAGATCTGACATACGCATACTGCCAGAATCCATCTTCAATCGATTGAGTAGAGCCCCTGTCCACCTGAGAATATGGTCCCTGAATCTCCATTGCCAGTTCCATCATTCTCTGATTGACCACGGACGACCAGAGCCTGGACATGGAGGACTCGGGTCCGGGACGTCCTTTCTTCAACATACCGCTGAGGCTTCTGATGCCGTTAAGTCTTCCTATTTCCACCTCGATATAGGATTGCGCAATCTTTTGCCTGATTCGGGGATTCTCCACGACAGGCCTTCCTTTTCTCTTCATTTTTCTGGTCATGACGATCAAGTCGTCCAGCCACCTCTTGTTGTAGAGATTGAAGGCAAGTCCCAGGGAAAGCCTCTCATGCTCCAGGTTCATGTTGGCGACCTTCCAGCCTTGGTTCAGTTCCCCGACGATATTCTCTTTGGATACCTTTACATCGTCAAAAAAGACCTCGTTGAATTCAACGGAACCCGTTATGTTCTTTAACGGCCGAACAGTTATTCCGGGCGACTTCATGTCGATTAAAAGGTAGCTGATCCCCTTATGCTTAGGGGCATCCTTATCGGTTCTCACCAGGGCGTAACACCAGTCAGCATACCGGGCGGGCATGCTCGTCCACACCTTCTGGCCATTGACAAGAAAATGATCCCCTTTGTCTCCGGCCACCGTCCTCAATGAGGCCAGATCCGACCCGGCGCCAGGCTCCGAAAATCCCTGACACCATAGTTCTTCACCCCGGAGCATGGGCATTAAGAACCTCTCTTTCTGCGCCTTGGTTCCGGCAGCAATGAGAACCGGCCCCAGTTGTGAGATCCCCCCCATATTCAGAGAGGGCGGTGCCCGGTGTTTTACCATCTCTTCGTCCAGTATCATACGCTGAACGACATTTGCGTCTCTTCCGCCGTACTCACTGGGCCAGGTAATAGCAGCCCAGCCCGCATCAAAAAGGGTGGCCTGCCACTCCTTCAGAAACTCAACAACATCGTCTTCCTCAGGTACCTCCCCAAACGGCTGGAGCCTTATACCCTTCCAGAAATCCGGGATATTTTCATTCAGCCATGTCGATACCTCCCTGCGAAACTCCTCATCTTCTTTTGAAAAATTAATATCCATATATAACAATCCTCCAGTCTTAAAATCACACAAAACCCTTAACAGACTGCGGATGGAATACGCAACCCGTTGCATTGTTGCCGGTGCGAAGCGTTCAGCAACAACAGCTTAGATATCTTCATCAATTACCACCAAGAACAACCGATTCCGGATCAAACATTCTCAATAGACTAAACTCCTCACCGGGGGGCATCGGGTATTCTTTGACATTATCAGCAACCTTCAGGTTCCAGCCGCACTCCTCTTTTATTTTTTTTATTTTTTTATCCAGTCCTTTCCCTTTCAAATCGGGGAGACATCCAACAAGCGTTAACTCCTGAGCATCTTCCGGCTTTTCGAACACCCCCATGTTAGAAATGACGGTCCTCACATTCCGACCCGGGCAGGTTATATACGAAACCTTGTTCACAAACCTGTGCCTGGACTGTTTGGTAACAATAAAAACATCGGAAGCATTCGCCGCATCATTAGCGCCTCCCGAACCGATGAAATAACCGCTTTCCGTCCTGGTGGAATTGATATTTCCGTATTTGTCCATCTGGGCGGCCCCAAGCACACTCAAACTCCTGTTATTGTTACCGGCAATGAAATAACCGTATATCGCTGCAGTGTCAAAGATGGCCTTGCAGGTGTGAAGGTTGTTAAAAGTTCCGTAAAATGGGTAGCCAGGTCGCGGCGTAAAACCAAAAGGACCTGTACCAAGCACCAGATTCAAGAAATAACCCGCTTTGCGCAGGAGGTAAAATGCCATCCATGACGAAAGCATGCTTACACCAACACCCCCCAGAAGGATTTTGTGCCGGGCCTTCAATACCCTTCCCATTATCTGCCGGGCTGCCACCAGAATCATGATTTCCGTTTCATTGGCGATTTGATTACCTGTCTTTTCGGAAAGCAAGTAACCAAACTCTTTTTCCCAAAAATCCGGTTTAGCCTTTTCCTTGAGAAGTGTCATCCTTTTTTGACCAAGCCTGGAAACGTAGTCCTCATGACTTTCGCATTCGGACACCCAGTCGGTAAGCCAACTATCCAAAGTATTAGAATTACCGGAGGCCTTCCTATGTTCCACAATAAAATCGTAATCAGGAGCGTACGATTCAAACAGACCAGGGATATGGCTGAACATACCCACAGGATGAGCACCGTAAGGAACATGGCAAACCGCTTTTACCAGGTGCCCTGGTATGTCAACAAGAGAAGAATACTTCCTGATAAATTCCGTTGAAACAATTTTCTCCGCTGTAACAATGGTGCCTTCCTTACTCGCCCTAGCTCCCCACATGTCGTGGTCTGTTGACTGCGGGGATGTGGAAATCCCAATGGTATTTCCGAAACGATCGGCCGCCCAAGCGTGAACAAATGCGATGTCAGGATTGAGACCCTTCACCAGACCCACCTTCTTGTTGTGATTGAAAGGACTGTCTATCTGCAGAAAGGATTCAGTGTTTTCCTCGGCCATGCTGGAACCTAAAATTGATTTTGTCGGCATAAATTCCACATCCAGAGCACCGGCCATTAGTCTCTGCTGAAGGGAATACAGTGACCAGTTCTCAATTTCAATCTCTTTTCTTTCGTAAGCCTGCTGGATGAGCTTGATGACTCCTGAATCAGGATGTAGATGAGAGCAGGTGGTTGTAATCAATTTTCTTGCTATACCACAATGAACAAGATTTAGGGCATGTTCTGCAAACACGGCTATTGTGAAAGTAAAATTTGGTTTTGTTCCCCGAAATTGCCTTATCAACTCACAGATTGTCGCCCCTCCCTCCGGCGTAATGAAAAGATTCATACCGGGCCGAACATAATCCCGTACAGCCCTTTCAAGGGTGGTTACCTTGTTATTTCCCTCATTTTCTCCTAGGGTAAAAAGGGTTCTAATGCTGTTTACATGCTTCTCATTCATCGTAATCGTACATTTCCCAAGTGTTTTTTTAACCACGTAAAGGAAGGACCACCGTAGCCTTGCCTGGGGTTGTCTTCTCCGCTTTGGCGTTTTCCACCCAGATATCGCAATCTACGAAGTGTTCATCACCTTCAATATATTTCCTGGTGACCGTACCTTTACACCACCAAGTGTCACCTTCCTGAGGATCCTCCATGGTTTTCATTCGCAGGGGCCAGTCCACGGCTCGGAATTGACAGGATAGTTTTTTCAACATTCCCCGTTCCCCAATCCAATCAGTCATAAGCTGACATAGCCAGGCACGCTTAAGCTGGCCATGTATATAGGCCCGCTTCAATCCCTGGGAATTGGCGAATGCATCCTCATAATGCGCCGGATTGAAATCCCCCGAAGCTCCGGCCCACTTTACCAGCATTTGAGTAGTAGGATTCTTTGGTAAAGGGGTTACTTCGTCACCTATCTCCACATCTTCCCAGTATAATCCCTCGGTCATCTTTTTCACCTCCAGAAACAGGTTTTAGCTACAAATGACGGTCGAGCGCACGTTAGCTACCCGATCGCCATTTTGATTGATGTAAGTGATTTCGGTAACGGCAAATATTAATTTACCTGCCTTGCCCTCACGCTCGTAGACATCGGCAATTCTCTCCGAGGCAGCCAGTATATCACCAGCACGCACATGGAGCAGAAACTCAAACTCGGGGCCACCATCCAAGAGTCGTTTATAGCCAGCATTTATTATAGCATCCAAGAGCTCTTTCCGAACTCCGCTAAGGTGGGGACGTGATTTTACAGGCCAACCAAAGAAACCGGGAGGGCATATAATTGTCCCGTGCTTTGTTCTCCTGGCATATTCCTCATCATGATAAAGAGGATTTGGGTCGCCTATGGCCTCGGCATACCTTTTTATCGCCCCCTTTTCTATCTCCATGAAATACGGCTCATCCATTTTGCCGATGAACTTTCTCAATTCCTCTACAGCCACCATACACCTCCCTTGAAAAATAAAAGACAAAGCGTAATCTTTTGCAGATGCTGTGAATAAAGACTCTATTCCTGTTTCTTCATTATTTTCCCCATTCAACATTGATGCATTCGTAAAAAGTCGAAAATACTGTCATTGCAAGCGGAGCGAAGCAATCTCTCGTATTGTAACTATTTGTATTTATTAGATTATTTCGTCGCCACGCTCCTCGCAATGACTCGGTGGATGACTTTTTACGAGATTGTCAACATTCGATGTTGAACGTTCGATGTTCATTTTCGCCCCCTGACACCAACATC
>JAGHCC010000471.1 GCA_021160685.1 Desulfobulbaceae bacterium
CCATGCCCAGGTACTCTCTCCCAAATCCTTGGTTGCCGAGATGGCCGAAGAAATCAAACACATGTCAAAACACTATGCGGCCAAAACTAAAAAAATAAAAATATTTTCAACCTCCTCACCCGCGATATATAGACCCGCCGCTTCCAAACAGCCCCCACCCCTTGATGGTGTGACCATCCCTGTCATACTCTCTTCCGGTTTCGGCCAAAATGGCCCCGACCAAATATGTCATACCCATCGCATATACTTTACCGTATGAAGATGACACTCATTTTTTTAGGGAGTAAGAGCCATGAAAGAACCAAACGAACTGACTCAATTACTGGTAAAGATGACCAGGCTGCTGCAGCTTGACAATCCCATCGGACACCGCAACCTTACGCTCGTTCCCATTAGGGGCGATTCAAGCGAATTGGATTATGTCCTGGCTGCCGAGGCGATCGAAGACGGCACGCTGACCGTCAAGGAGGTCAGCGACAGCGGCGATGTCAACATGCTCATCGTCAAGAACAAAGGTGACAAGCGGGTCCTGCTGCTGGACGGTGAGGAACTAATTGGCGCCAAGCAAAACCGCATCCTGAACACGACTATTCTCATAGAGGCCAACACCACCCAGAAGATCCCCGTCTCCTGTGTCGAACAGGGCCGCTGGAACCATGTCTCGTCCAAGTTTTCCGCCGGGATGTATTCCCCACCTGAAATGCGTTCAAAAAAGAGCCGTGTTGTCAGTCGCAGCTATGCCCAATGCGGCCAGGCGGTCAGCGACCAGGGCGAGGTCTGGGACGATGTCGAAAAGCTTTCAAATGATCTCAATGCACATTCTCCGACACGCGCGATGAAGGATGTGTTCTTCCAGCGGACCGCCGATTACGACAGTTATGTCCGCGCACTGCCGTATTCGGAAGGTGCCCGGGGCGTTGTGTCGGCGATCTCCGGCCGATTTGTAGCGCTGGATGTCTTGGATAAAGTACAGTCCTTCAAACATATCTGGAACCGGCTGGTGACCGGTTATGCAATGGACGCCCTGCGCCGGAAAAGTGACGATTATAAGCCGTTCACAGAGAAAAGTGCGAAGTTCTTCATCGACAGCATCGGCGACTGCGAAGTTTCACAATTCGATTCGGCCGGATTGGGAAAAGAACTGCGGTTTGAATCCGATCAGATACTGGGCCAAGCGCTGGTCGTTGACGATTGCCTCGTCCACATGAGCGTGTTTCCCAATGATACGGAAAACCGCTCCGCGGATCCCCACGGCCGCCGGATCATGCCGCCTTCATTCCGCAGGCGCCCAAGACGCCCCTAACTAAAATCTGAGGACTGAAAACTGAAATCTGAAGACTGTTTACAGGCGGATGCAGCGGGCAGAGCCGATCGGCACGAGGGGAGAAGCGGCGGAAGGGGAACGGTCCTCTTTATGACCCGCTGCACCGCCAAAACTGTTTAAGCTCAAGGAGCAGGAGGCCTTTAGGCCGAGATGGTTCTAAAATCAAAACGGCAAATAAGAATTAATCGGGAGACAGAAAAGTGGAAGGTTATTTCATTGCACTGATTGTGGCTATGCTGCTCTGGAGAGCATTCATAAGGTAGCAAAGCGGTGCAGATGGGAATTTGCCTGCACATCCGCCCCTTGCCGGTGATTGCTCAAAAAAGTTTATGGAAATTTAAAAGATTGAGGTGAGCGTATGAAATACTATTATGTAGACGAAACGGATGGGTCTTTGGTCGAGGATGAAGGGTCTGTGTTTGATTGTATCGTAGCGACATTCCAATGCATAGGCAATATCCTTTGGCTGATACCGATTGTGTGTTTCCAGATTTGGTTTCTATTTGAAATATTGAAAGTCATTTTCACAGAATAAGTCCAGCAGGCATCCGACAGGACAAAGAAAGGGAGATTAGGTGCCGTTGCCCCCGCGGAGATTCCTCTCAAGCCGATCTGGAAGTGGCAGAGGGGGGGGCCTCAAAAAGAGGGGTTTGTCCGCACCGCCAATGCCGCTAATACTGACAACTGACAGCTGTTTTTACCCTCTTTTATCTGGAATAAGGTTGAAAATCGGGCATATTTGAGTATTATAGCGGACAATTAGAATTCTGATAGGAGGTTTTGTGTCAAAACTACCAGTGATTATCGACAACCGGGACAAAAACACCGCTCAGGCCGCCCTTGTCCGCATCCTGCCGAATCTCAAGAAAATGGATGTCGCGACCGGCATATTCGAAATCGGATCGTTCCTCCAGTTGGAACCCCAGTGGCAGACCCCCGAAACAATCCGTATTCTCATGGGCGACGAAACCACCCGCACCACAAAAAGCGAAATCCTCAAAGCCATTATCCAGGAGTCTAATGAGAGCATCGAAATCCAGAAGGAATCGGACGACACCCTCACCGGTCTGGCAGCTGTCCGGCAGGCCATCATCGCCAAAAAAATCCTGATGAAGGTTTTTACGAAAACCAAGTTCCACGCAAAATGCTATCTCATGGAGTCGCAGGACCATTCACCCGTTGATTTTGCCATCGTCGGCAG
>JAGHCC010000067.1 GCA_021160685.1 Desulfobulbaceae bacterium
CATACATATCCTTCGGTTTATCGATTGTAATCCCCCTGTTTTGCAGCCTGCTTGCGTAGATGTCAAGCTGGGGGATAATGATGTCACGCTCCACAAAACATTTCTTTGCCTGCAGAACAAAATGACCACGGCTGAAATGTTGCTGGCGGAATAAACTTTCAAGAAAAAGTGAAATCTGATTGTGATATTTGAACAGTTTCTGATGCCATTCATACAGCTCTTTCCGCACCTCTCCATACTCTGCCAACACGGATGAACAAACCTCTGGAATGGCTTTCAGCTCCACCCTGATGTTAATCGACTCCTCAATATCTCCAAGAGAGATAATCTCTTTCTCCAACTGGCGTAACAGATACTTGAGGTACATATTCGGAACAATAACATCATGGCCGATATCCCGGCCAAGGGCATTGAGAAAAGCAAGATGCTCAATATGGCGGCAGCTTAACAGACGGTTGTTCAACTTATGGCCGATCCAGGGGCAGAGTACCTCAAAAAAAAGACGATCCTCCCGGCTCAACTGATCCAACGGAGAGACAACGTACAGGCCAAGCAAGGAATGACTGCTAAAATAGGGATCAGGATCGTATAAATCTTCCCGGGATAGAGGCTGGCTATCCTGTCCCGTTCTTTCAGGAACTTCACCTATGTCCCCATGACATCTGGATCTGGGGAAAAGGGGAATAACGAGACTGTTTCCCATCTCATAGGGATGTGCTGAGGGATGCAGGCTCTTTTCTGCCGGCCCGGGCGGCTCAATAATGCCCTGCCTGCTGTCACAGACGCAGCGCAGCTCACCGGACTTTTTGGCATGGAGATAAAAAGCGGCCTGGAAATGGCCAAGAACCTCGGCCACGGTAACACTGGCACGAAAAAAAGCCTGGATATCGTAATCGAGGTAGACGACATCACAAAAGGCTTTAAGCAGATTATCGTACCTGGGGTGGAGAGCATGTTGCTCGTAAAATGCCTGTTTTTCCTTCAGAATTGAAAAAACAGGCTCAAGCTCTGTTGATATAGAAAAATCGTTCCGGGTAGACAAGAGTTGCAACCTTTCCTATATAATTTTTTGGTGAATAATCAGCATTCCGGTGAGCTACACCACAGGACAACGCCACCTGGGATCACTCTAACTCCACCCTTTGAGCTGCGCAAGGAGAATGCCTTTCTTTTTTGTGCTCTTAATGAACATATTCGCTGAAACCTTTTGCCGATTATGTTTGAATGGTATTTTATAAAAAAATGAACCGAAAAAACAAAGTGCAGAAATTGAGATAGCTCAATGACCTTTCTCTTGCAGCAAACAATCTCCCATGCCGTGATGATAACCGGCTTTGTCGCCATGATGATGGTGGTGATTGAATATCTTAACATTCTTTCCCAGGGCGTCTGGCAGGAAGGTTTGCGCGGCAGCCGGTTGAAGCAGTATCTTCTCGCCTCTTTCCTGGGCGCCACGCCCGGATGCCTGGGAGCCTTTGCCGTGGTTTCGCTTTATTCGCATCGGGAGGTTACCCTGGGAGCCGTAGTCGCGGCAATGATTGCCACCAGCGGGGACGAATCCTTTGTCATGCTCACTCTGATCCCCAAACAGGCGCCGCTTGTCTTTATCATTCTCCTGTTCGTGGGCCTTGGAGCCGGTTACATCACGGATACCCTGTTCACCAAGCAAAGCTTGACCGATGCCGGTTGCGTCCATGAATTTAAAATCCATGAACCAGAGCTCTGCTATTGCTTTCCCTGGGGAAACCTCAAGGAACAGTGGTTGCACTGCTCTCCGTCCCGCGGCATCCTCGGCCTGACACTGCTCCTGTTTATTTTTGCGGTGGTAAGCGGCCTGATGGGCCCGCCTGTCTGGAACTGGATACGGATCACCCTGGTGATTGTTACCGGTGTCGCTCTTTTTATCGTTTCCACAGTACCGGATCATTTTCTTAAGGAACATCTGTGGAACCATGTGGTCAAGATCCATGTTCCCAGGGTCTTCCTCTGGACATTCGGGGCGCTTTTCGCCATGCATCTGGTAGTGGATCAGTTTCAGCTTGGCAACTGGTTGCAAGAAAACCAGCTTATAGTTCTCCTGGTGGCCTGCCTGGTGGGGATAATCCCAGAATCCGGGCCTCATCTCATCTTTTTGACCCTTTATGTCGAAGGCAGTATCCCATTCAGCATTTTTCTGGCCAGCTCCGTTGTCCAGGATGGCCACGGCATGCTGCCCATGCTGGCTGAATCCCGGAAAGATTTTCTTAAAATCAAAGTCATTAACCTTGCTGTGGGCTTGTTGCTTGGTTTGGCCGGATATGTATCAGGATGGTAAAGGGGTTATGTGTAATTAAATTATTCCCGACGCAGAAACAGCTCCCGTAAGCACTCTGCGGAAAAATCAAACATGGGAACCTGTCGTTGATATTCCCGGTATTCTTCGCCAAATTTGTTTATGGCTTCAGGCTCTTCGTAAAACCTGAGCATGGCAAAAATAAAAAATGCCTCAAGTGGTGCAAAAAGTAAAATAAACGAAGGCGAACCAACAACCAGACCAACTGCAAGAGGGAAAAAAAGTAAACCGAAATGCATTGGATGACGCATGCATCCATAAATTCCAGTGGTCACCAGCCTGTTCGTTTCCATTCGAGGCAGTTTACCGACCCTTCCTTCACGGGCAAGCAACCGGCCGGTCTTGCGGCTGGCATTCACAACCAGACGTAACAATATAATGCCAAGAAGA
>JAGHCC010000142.1 GCA_021160685.1 Desulfobulbaceae bacterium
CTATTATCAAATAAAATCAAACAGCTGGTTACCTTCCCGGAACAGCTGGCGAATGCCCGGGAGATGATCCAGCTTGAGGAGATTGATCCCTATCTGTTGCTGGCCCGGGAAATTGTCACCTTTTACCGGAACGATAAGACATTACGCAAGGAAGAAAAATTCATTCGTCAGTGTCTGTACCTGAAAGCCGTATCAGGCATGAAATCCCGGGAGACGAAACATCTAAGCGGCAGCATGGCCTTGATGAAACAGTGGGAGCTCCTGCCTGATCAGCATGAAAAGCTGACCGGATTCCATACCTGGAGTTTTAAACGGCAGATCAAAACCGGCGCCCGAATTCATGATTATCTCATTGAGACATACAAAAGACTGCGACTGATATTAAAAACCTTTCAAAACCAAACAGGAGTCACTATTACGGAACGGGATATTTCCATCCTCGGTCGGAAGCTCTATACGTTCTACGACAAAAAAACCTATAAAATTAATTACCTGCGCACCATTTGCACAGATGTCATGGTTCGCGAACATCTCACCTTTCATATCACAAAAACTGGAGATGAGTTTTTCTTTTATGTTTTTGAGGGAGAACATGACATTGAATCGCTCAAGGCAAACAAAAATCTACTGATAAAAAAAGATACCTGCCTGCTTGAATTACTCGCCTGGCTGATGGTTAACGGCATCATTGATCAAAAAACAACTTTTCACCTCACCCCAACATACCTGCCCATTGTCCTTGCCGATATCCAGGGACTTGCGGACATTCTCCTCCGGACCTTTCCCAAACTGAATTTCGCCCGGATCTCAACAGAAGATCTTCTTGAAGAAGAACGGATTGTCCAGGCCCTTGTTGTGATTAATTTTGACAAAAAACCGGTTAAAAACTCACCCGCTCTACAATCATCGATCATCTCGGTCAACAGCTATGGTGAGTATTTTATCCATCATTATTCTACTCTGGCGCAACTAAAAAACGGGATGAGCGTTCTGCTGACCCGGCATCTGGTCAGCCGCTGGAATAATAATCTGGAAATTTATATTCCGCCCCAGCCGGAACAGTATCATATTAAGACAATGATTAATTTGAATTAAAGAGAAAGGGGCAAAGGGCAGAGGGCAGAGGAGCCCCAGTGAACCTTCCCCACCAAAATTAAAAATCAAGCGCTATCTATCCAAATAATTCTTATGAAAATAACATTATATCGCTCCGCGATCTGTCCACGCTGCCTGATGGCGGCCCGTGCACTGAAACGGCTGGAAAAAGAATACAAAAATATTGAAGTGATGGAAATCGATGTCGCAACCAGTCCCCGTCAAACATGGCAGGCCGGAATCAGAATGATTCCGGCCCTGGAATGCAGAGGTAAACTTTTATCAGGATTCATCCTCACATCGGAAAAAATTAAAAAATTCATCACGACAGAATTAAAAAAAAAGAACCACGAATAGACACAAATTCATACTAATTCCCATTTCGTGTTGTTTGGTGTTTATTGGTGGTTCAAAATATCTATGGTAACTATTCAATTTGTTTAGGCTGTAGGCTAAGGCTATTAGTTTTCAAAGTCAGAGCTCATTTCTCCTACAGTCTAAATGCCTACAGCCTATCGACCTGAACAGACTGTTCAATCATTTCTCGCCTTCAACGACATCCTGCAAATAACGGACAAGAGTCTTGGACTCCTCTGCCTGGGCGTTCAGCTCCTCGACGGCCGAGGCTATCTCTTCCGCGTTTACCGAATTCTGCTGAACTACATTCTCGATCTGGCTGATAGCCACATTGACCTGCTCAATGCCCTGGCTCTGCTCATGGGAGGCAATGGCAATTTCGCCGATTAACGCGCCGACCTTTGCCGTCTCTTCAGAAACTTCGCCAAAAGCCTCATTCGTTTTCCTGCAAAGCTTGGAGCCCTGGGAAATTTTAGCCACCGTGGTTTCTATCAAAGTAGATGTGGTTCCCGCTGCCTCGGCCGATCGCATGGCCAGATTGCGGACCTCTTCGGCCACCACGGCAAAACCGGCGCCGGCCTCCCCTGCCCTGGCCGCCTCAACCGCCGCATTCAAGGCGAGAAGATTGGTCTGAAAAGCAATTTCATCTATTGTCTTAACAATCTTCTGGGTCTCTTCACTGGCGGCGACAATATCTTCATGTGACCGAATCAATTCGGCCATGGAGGAACTGACCTCTTCAACTTTCTCCAGACTCTTCCTGACAAGAATTTCAGCCTGACCGGCATGCTCGTCATTCTGCCTGGTCATGGCGGTAATCTCCTCGAAAGAGGCGGATGTCTCTTCAATGGAGGCGGCCTGCTCCGAGGTCCCGGCTGCCAGGGTCTGGCATGAGCCGGCAACGGAACCAGCCGCATCGGCAACCTGCTCAGCTCCGTCAAGCATTGATCTGGTTAATGAGCTGACCGGCCTGACAACCTTAAATGTAATCAAAAAATAAAGAGCGACGATTGCCAGGACAGTGCCGGCAAAACCGATCAAGATACTCCTGTTACGCAGGTCTGTCATGACCGCGTCCACCTCTTCCAGACTCTGCCTGACCAGCATGCCGCCCAGAACATGCCTGCTTTCCCCGTGACAATGATGACAAGTTCTTTCATTGAGGATTGGCCGGACAAGAGTGAGATAGGGGGTGTTGTTCAGCTTCTCGTGATAATTTTCCCTGAGAAGCTTTCCCTGTTTCAGGATATGGTTAAGATCTCCGGTTAATTCTGCAGAAGTGACAATCTTATCCAGACTGGAACCTACATGATTCTTTTCTGAACCATAGATAATCTGCCGGTTGAAATCAAAGATATAGACCTCAACCCCTTTCATCTTTTCCTTCACTCCCTCAAACTGTTTCCAGATCGTACTGCTGTCATTAATTGACATGGGATGGTGAATGGCATTAAAAAGAGACTCCTCCAGTATGGAGGCGCCTCGAAAAGATTCTTGTTCCAGGCTTTGTTGCTGATAATAATAACTGACACAAATTAAAAGTGTAAAAACCACCGCCAGAATGACAATCAGACGACTGGTCACAATGAATTGCAGACTTTGTCTTTTCATCAGTGGGCGCCTCCATAAATAAATGGTTTGTAATCAAAATCCGCGACTCGTTCGGCGTTATGACAATGCTCGCACTGTTTGATTGAAAGACTGCCGACAATGTCATCAGGATCTTCGCTTTCGGCATGCAGGCTTCCCGGGCCGTGGCAGACCTCACATCCGGGATATTTGAGATGCGGCGTCTCTTCCTCTGAAATAAAGCCGCCTGGCTTGCCATATCCGGTGGTATGGCACTCAAGACATTTCTTGAATTCATCGACGCTTAAACCATTTTTCATCTTCATGATATTGTCATAGGAATGAACTTTTTTCGCATAGGTATGAAAATTCTCATACTCATGCTCGTGACATTCACCACAAACCTCGGAACCGACATAGATTCTGTCGACTTCAGAGGCGATACCCTGGGCTGCCCAATACATGCAAAAAAAACACAACAAGACTCTCAGCGCTGCCCGCCGGACTGATAACACGGATCTTACTACAATTGGATTTTTCATACTCTCTCTCTAGATTTTTCTCTGGATCCAGCCTGTTATCAATAGCAAGCAGGATCAACTTTATCCTAAATTAAGCGATTAATCGCCTATGCAGCAGTTAAGCACCCGACCAAACAGGGGCATAGTCCGACTCCTGATAAGTGAGTACAACGAAACATCAATGCTGTTCAGGCGGAAATCCCGAATGTTTTCAAATTTCGAAGTCTTCGCTATCTAAAAACTTAATTAGACTTAATTCCTCAAAAAAGACTAACAAAACATTTATCAAAATTTGAAACACTCAATTTAGGTCTAAAAATGTTGACCCCTAAACCTGTTTGCTGGTTTACTGGAGACTTACCAAACAAACAGGCCAAAAACCGGCCGAACAAACATGTCCTAAAAAATGATACGGACATCTGCACAAAATAATCAAGAGAATAATGAGAAAATAAAATGATCACGTATCCGAATCGTCTGAGCGCGGAAGGGCTCTGCCAGGAAGAAAGGGCAACCACCGGTGAATATCGCAATCAGCTTCCAGGTATCGTTGATGAGGTTGTCGCGTCTTGTCGGAACGGTAAATGTTTTGAACATATCAATGCCGATCCCCTGCCCTCCCGCCATCGATCCGTTGACATTATCGAACGCTGCCGGGAAATCCTCTTTCCGGGTTATTTCAAATCCCAGGGAATTGACCAGGTCAACCTCAAATACAGGCTCGGCCTGGAGATATCTGACCTGTATGACAAACTGGCCGAGGAGATCACCTATTCAATCCGCCATGAATGCATCCGGCACAGTCTTACCTGTCAGCATTGCGACGAGCAGGGCAAAAAAAAGGCATTCGAATTTTTACGCCAGACGCCGCAACTGCGCACAATACTGGCAACTGACGTCCAGGCAGCCTATGACGGTGATCCGGCGGCTTCAGGCTACGACGAAATCATTTTCTGCTATCCCGGCATGCTGGCCATTACCATCTACCGGATCGCCCATCTTCTCTATCGACTGGAGGTACCGATTCTGCCGCGTATCATGAGTGAATACGGTCACAGCGTAACCGGCATTGATATCCATCCCGGCGCCCAAATCAGCTCATTCTTTTTCATTGATCACGGAACCGGCGTGGTGATCGGCCAGACCGCAGTCATCGGAGAACGAGTGAAACTCTACCAGGGTGTTACCCTGGGAGCGCTTTCATTCAGGAAAAATGAAGAAGGAGAACTTGAGCGGACAGGCAAACGCCACCCTACCCTTGACGATGAGGTCACGGTCTATGCAGGTTCGACGATTCTGGGCGGTGATACCGTGATCGGCGCGCGATCCGTTATCGGTGGCAATGTCTGGCTGACCCATTCGATTCCGGAGGATACAAAGGTATTGCATGATCCACCGGAGCTAATCCTGAAAACGAAAAGGACTGAAGGCTGAAGGTATAAGGGAAAGGGCCTTTTTTCATATAAAATATTGTGGAAATAATCTTAAATATGGGTTAACGTGCTAAATTCACCGTGTCAATATCTCAATCCATCTGCACAACATATCTCAAAATCAACTTCCTTTAATTAAACTCTGACAAGGAGAAGTTATGTCCCGAAAAATGGTCACCATTGATGGTAATCAGGCATGTACCCACGTTGCTTATGCCGCCAGTGAAATTATTACAATTTATCCGATTACCCCTTCATCTCC
>JAGHCC010000220.1 GCA_021160685.1 Desulfobulbaceae bacterium
ACCCTGGAAGAAATCCAGGAGGCCGAATTCAATCTGAATATCCCCCGCTACGTGGATACCTTCGAAGAAGAAGAGGATATCGATATTCCGGCGGTGCAAAAGGAGATTGAAGAACTGGAAGCGGAATTGGAAAAGACACAAAAGGAACTTGCCGGTTATTTGAAAGAACTCGAACTATGAGTGACAGGAATGAACCATGAAAAAGAATAAAGCCAAGGATAAACAAGTGCCCATGAAAAAAGATATATCCATTGTCCGCTCATCGGCGGCTGAATACCTGACCTTTGTCGCGGCGGGCGGTAATTCGGAAACCAGCGTGGAAATGCGCTATGAAAACGAAAATATCTGGCTGACACAGAAGATGATGGCAACCCTTTATGATGTCTCGGTTCCGGCCATCAACCAGCATTTGAAACGTATCTTTAGCGACAACGAATTGGAGGAAAGCGCAGTTATTAAGAAATACTTAATAACTGCCACTGACGGAAAAAACTACAATACAAAACATTACAGCCTGCAGACCATTATTGCCGTTGGTTTCAAAATCGAAAATGAACGCGCCGTGCAGTTCCGCAAATGGGCCAACCGAATTGTCAAAGACTATACAATTCAGGGCTGGACGATGGATGTGGAACGCCTAAAACACGGCGGCAACCTGACAGATGAATTCTTTGAACGCCAACTTGAAAAGATCCGGGAAATCCGGCTTTCAGAGCGCAAGTTCTACCAGAAAATCACAGACATCTACGCCACCGCGCTGGATTACGATCCATCTGCCACTGCGACCAAACGTTTCTTCGCGGCCGTTCAAAACAAGATGCACTACGCAATTCACGGCAATACGGCGGCTGAAGTCATTGTGGATCGGGCGGATCACAAGAAAAAAAACATGGGGTTGACCTGTTGGGATGGAGCGCCAAAAACGAAAATTCACAAATACGATGTCTCCATCGCCAAAAATTATCTCTCCGGGTTTGAGCTTGGACAGATGCAGCGGATTGTTTCGGCCTATCTGGACATGGCGGAAATGCAGGCCATGCGAAAAATTCCCATGACTATGGCAGACTGGGAAGAGCGATTGAGCGGTTTTCTCAAACTCTGGGATCGGGAAATTCTTCAGGATGCCGGCCGGGTGACGGCAGAACTGGCCAAGGCCCATGCCGAAAGTGAATTTGAAAAATTCCGCATCGTACAAGACCGCCTGTACGAAAGCGATTTTGATCGGATTGTGAAACAGATCGAGGAAACGGCGAAGATGTTACCGGAGAATGACACGAGGCAAAAGAAATGAGCAAGCGAAACGAAAACAACCCGGGATATAAAAAGACCAAGGTCGGATGGATCCCGGAAGAGTGGAATTGCGTGTATGGAAAATGTGCGTTTTCCCATAGCATCGAAAAGGGGTATGATGGTCTTCCCATTCTGGCTGTAACCATGGAGTCGGGCCTTGTTCATAGATCTAGCCTGGACAGAAAAATGCCTAATGCTATTGCTGGAGACGGCAGTTTACATGTTCGAGTGGGAGATATCGCATATAATATGATGCGGGCATGGCAGGGTGCTATTGGTTTAGCTACAGAAGAGGGAGTTATTAGTCCTGCCTATGTTGTACTTCGCCCCAAGAAGCACGTTTATTCGCTCTTCATGTTCTATCTATTCAAGTCGTTGCATGGTCTCTACTTAATATACTCCTACTCCTATGGCCTTACGGGGGACCGTTTGCGTCTCTACTACAAAGACTTTGCCATAATACCAATCCCCCTCCCCCCTCTCCCCGAACAGAAAAAAATAGCTGAAATCCTCTCCGCTTGGGATCGGGCTATTGATCAGGCAGGAAAACTCATCGACGCCAAACAACGCCTGAAAAAGGGCCTCATACAGCAGCTTCTCACCGGCCGGATGCGATTTGTGGAGTTTGGTAAACCGGCACTCAAGAAAGGCGAACTGCCGGAAGGATGGAAAATCAAACCCCTTGGTTCCTTTGGGTCTTTTTCAAAGGGCAAGGGTATTTCTAACAATTTGAAAAGAGAAACGGGCTTTCCTTGCATCACTTACGGGGAAATTTACGGAAAACACGAGATCGTTATTCAGGAGTTTTATTCATATATCGATGGGGACACAGCACATAATAGTCAGCTAATTTATAAAGGAGATATTCTTTTTGCGGGCTCTGGTGAAACTTTAAATGAAATTGGAAAATGTGTAGCTTTCACAAAAGATGTAGAAGCGTACGCCGGTGGTGATATTGTAATTTTCCACCCCGAAAGCGTTTATTCTCTCTATTTATCATATTCATTAAACAGCGATATATTGATTAGGCAAAAAAGGAAACTAGGACAAGGCCATTCGGTTGTACACATCTACTCTGCAGGACTAAAGACACTTCAAGTGCCTTTGCCAAGTTTAGAGGAACAAACTCGTATCGCATCAATCCTTTCTGTTTGCGATCGTGAAATCCAATTGTTAGTACGAAAACGAGACCTCCTCCAAGAACAAAAAAAGGGCCTGATGCAAAAACTTCTGACGGGCGAGGTACGAGTGAAAACGCGGGCGAGGAGGGAGTAAATGGGAAAGACGAAACATCGGCGCATTGGCTCGGTCAAGTCGGAACTGGTGAAGAAATCACGGGAGGCTGCGCTTGCCGCCGGACAGACTCAACATGCACCACCATCACCAACCGCCCTATGGAAAGAAATTGATCAAAAGCTCTGCTGCAATAACCTTGAAAAGCACACATGACCCAGTTGTTGTTAACACGAAAATTCAGGTGAAACCATGAATCTCCCCATCAACATAAACGACCTGCTCACCGCCCGCGCGGTGGAATGGGAACGACTGGAGTTTAAGGCCGGTTGGAACCCGCAAAAGGTGTTGCATACTATGTGTGCCTTTGCCAATGATTTTCACAATCTCGGTGGCGGATACATCCTGATTGGCGTCGGCGAGGAAAACGGCCGCCCGGTCTTGCCGCCCCGGGGGATCGACGCCGGCGAGCTTGACGCCATCCAGAAAGAGATTGTGGAGCTCGGTTACCGGATGGTGCCCTATTATCACCCGATTATGGCGCCATGTGAACTTGAGGGGAAAAATATCCTGGCGCTCTGGGCCATGGGCGGTCAGACTAGGCCCTACAAGGCCCCGGTGTCTCTGGCAAAAAATGAGAAGGAGTTCGCCTACTATATCCGCAAGGGATCGGTAACCGTGCGGGCCCGGCATCAGGATGAGATAGAGCTGATGAGTTTGGCGGCCACGGTTCCTTTCGACGATCGCATGAGCCAATCCGCCTCTCTCGATGATTTGGATCTGGGCCTGATACGAATCTACCTGAAACAAATCAAAAGTGACCTCTTTCCTGAAGCTGCGAAAATGGATTTTGTCCAGCTTTGCCGCCAGATGAATATTGCTGAAGGGCCGGATGAAGCCGTGCTCCCCAAAAATGTCGGACTCATGTTCTTTAATAACAACCCAACTAAGATTTTTCCGCAAACCCAGATAGATGTGGTGCATTTTCCTGAAGGCCCCGGAGCCGACTCATTCACTGAAAAGACTTTCGCCGGGCCGCTGCACGTTATGTTGCAGGATGCACTAGCTCATATCCGTTCGGTGGTGATCGAAGAAAAGATAATCAAGCATCCTGATCGGGCGGAAGCCGATCGATTTTTCAACTATCCGTTTGCCGCCATTGAAGAGGCGCTTTGTAATGCTGTGTATCACCGCTCCTACGAGATCAGAGAGCCCATTGAAGTTCGCATCCTGCCGGATCGAATTTCAATTTCCAGCATTCCTGGACCTGACCGGTCGATTAATGAAAAAGACATGCGCGAGTTCCGATTCCTGTCCCGCCGATACCGCAATCGACGGGTTGGCGAGTTTCTTAAGGAGCTGGAAATGACCGAAGGGCGCGGCACCGGAATCCCGAAAATGCTCAAGGCCATTCAGGACAACGGGTCCCCTGCCCCGGTATTTCACACAGACGATGATCGAACTTATTTTTTGGTGGAATTGCCAGTTCATCCGGTTTTTGCGGAAGCGACAATTGACAAAAGGGATGAAATCACAGGTTCGGAAAAATCATCGGAAAAAAGTGAGGTGGTCCTAGAAAAGTGGGGTGAAAAGTGGGGTGAAAAGTGGGGTGAAAAAATCATGGCCCGCAGGCTACGCATTGCTCAGCTAATGATCAACAATCCCAGAATCTCCACAAAAGAACTCGCAGACGCGCTTAAACTCTCTACAAGTGGTGTGGAGAATCACCTGAAAGCCATGAGAGCAGCAGGTTGTATACGCCACATCGGTCCAGCCAAAGGCGGCCGTTGGGAGGTGCGGGATGACTGACTTTGAGAAATCACCACGATACACCGAAGACACTATTTCCCAACTCCCCGCCTTACACCTTCTGCAGAATCTGGGATGGCAATATTTGACACCAGAGGAGGCTCTTGACCTGCGAGGTGGTCGGCGGGGGGGTGTACTCCTGGAGGGGGTTCTTGCCGATTGGTTACGAAAACACAACCGGGTCAGATTCAAGGGCCGGGAGCTGCCGTTTACTGAGGGCAATATCTTGAGTGCCCTGCAAGCCCTCAAAGAGATCCCCTTTGATGGACTGGTACGTACCAATGAAGAAATATATGACCTTTTGTGCCTGGGGAAAAGTCTGCAGCAGTCTGTGGACGGTGATGTCAAGAGCTTTTCCATGCGTTACATCGACTGGGATCACCCCAAAAACAACATCTTTCACGTCACGGAGGAATTCACCGTTGAGCGGACCGGCAGCCACCAGACCCGCCGACCGGATATTGTCCTCTTTGTAAACGGGATTCCCTTTTGCGTAATTGAATGCAAATCACCCCACATCAAGGAACCGATACGCGAAGCCATTTCCCAGCAGATCCGCAACCAGAAAGACGACGAAATCCCGCATCTGTTTATCTATTCTCAGCTCCTGCTGGTATTGTCCAAGAATGAGGCCAAATACGCAACCACGGGAACGCCTCTGAGATTCTGGTCGGTCTGGAGAGAAGAAAACGAAGAAATTGAGCTGACTTTGCAGGGCCTTGTAAATATTTGCCTGACTGAAAAACAGGTGGACAGGCTGTTCACTGACAATGAGTGGCTGGTGCGGGAAAAGCCGGCCGCCTACGGCACTCTTGAAAGAGAGGTCACGGAACAGGATCGAGCACTTTATGCGCTGTGCCGACCTGAAAGACTTCTTGAATTAACCTACCGCTTTATCCTGTTTGATGCCGGGGTCAAGAAGATCGCACGCTATCAGCAATATTTTGCTGTAAGAAAAATCATGGATCGCATTGGCAATCGTGAACATGACGGCAGACGGCGAGGCGGCGTAGTCTGGCATACCCAGGGCAGCGGCAAATCGTTGACCATGGTGCTGCTCGCCAAATCTATCGCCCTGTGTTCTGAAATTACCGACTACAAAATTGTCCTGGTGACCGACCGGGTTGACCTTGACGACCAGATATACCGAACCTTCCATCATTGTGGCAAAGAGATTGAACAGGCCGCAACCGGAAAACACCTCTCAGAGATGCTGAAAGGCAGCAAACAACGCATTATGACAACCATCATCGACAAATTTGAGGCGGCTGTCGGCCGGCATGTTGTGCGCAACGATGATCCCGACATTTTCGTTCTGGTGGATGAGGGACATCGTGGGCACTATGGCCCGCGTCATGCCAAAATGCGTCGGGTTCTTCCGAACGCTTGTTACATCGGTTTCACCGGTACACCGGTGATGAAAAAGGATAAAAACACGATCGAGAAATTCGGTGGCCTGATTGATACCTACACCATTGATCGGGCCGTGGCTGACAAGGCAGTTGTGCCTCTTCTCTACGAGGGCAGGCATGTTGAACAACATGTGGACTCCCGTGGTATCGACGCCTGGTTCGAACGCATCACGGCTAATTTGAGCGATGAACAAACTGCGGACCTGAAAAAGAAATTCTCAACCACTGATCAACTGAACAAGGCCGCACAGAAGGTTATGGCCATTGCCTGGGATATCAGCGAACACTTTCGTGACAACTGGCAGGGAACCGGGTTTAAGGGGCAGCTGGTGACCCAGGACAAGGCTGCCGCATTGCTCTATAAAAAATATCTGGATGAATTTGGCATGGTGTCATGTGAAGTGCTGATTTCGGGCCCCGACGAGCGGGAAGGTGAAGATGACCTCTATGAAGAAAACAAACTGGCCGTGCATAGGTTCTGGAAAGGGATTATCAGTAAATACGGCACTGAACGGGAGTACAACAAACAGGTTATAAACGCCTTCAAAAACGCGGAACAACCTGAAATAATTATTGTTGTAGACAAGTTGCTTGTCGGATTTGACGCACCCCGAAATACCATTCTTTACCTGACAAGGAAACTGAAAGACCATACCCTGCTCCAGGCTATCGCCAGGGTCAACCGGCTGAGTGATGGCAAAGATTTTGGATATATCATCGATTATCGCGGGGTTCTGGAAAACCTCGACCACGCCCTCGACCTCTACAGCACATTAGCCGAGTTTGACTCCGGAGATATTGAGAACATTCTCACCGATGTGACGGTGGAGACCGCGACACTGCCTCAGAAACATTCTCTTTTGTGGGATACTTTTAAAGAGATCAAGAACAAGCAAGATGAGGAAGCGTATGAACTAGTGCTGGCTGATGTAGAGCTACGAACCAGGTTTTATGAACGCTTATCAGCGTTTTCAAAAACGCTTGGCATTGCTCTTTCCAGCGTGAAATTCCTGGAAGAAACCGAGCCGGAAAAGTTGGATCGTTATCGAGCCGACCTGAAGTTTTTTGCCAAACTCCGCACGGCGGTGCGAAAGCGATATGCGGAAGTCGTGGATTTTGCTGAATACGAACCCAAAATTCAAAAGCTGCTGAACACGCATGTCGGCACCGGTGAGGTTGAAAAAATTACCTCCCTGGTCAATATATTTGATACTGATGCCTTTGCCCGGGAAGTGGAGAAACTGCCAAATGCGGCCGCCAAGGCTGACACGATTGCCCATCGTACAGCCCGGACAATCCATGACCGCATGCAGGAAGACCGAACCTTCTACAAACGCTTCTCAGAGCTCTTGATTGCTGCTATCGCGGCTTTCAGGGAAGAGCGAATCAAGGCAACTGAGTACCTCAAGAAGGTTACGGAAATTATGCACGCCGTGCGTAACCGCACCGGAGACCGAATTCCGAACAAACTCCAAAGCCATGATGTTGCCAAGGCCTATTTTGGCTCTCTCAAGGAAATCCTCGCGCGGTTGGACAACAGCCGGGATGACTTTGAAAATCTTATAGCCGACGTTACCTTAGCAATAGATGAAATCATTGAACATAATCGGATTGTTAATTGGATAAGTGACAAAGACACCCAAAATCGCATGCGGAACGAGATTGAAGACCTCCTGTTCGAGTTCAAAGACAAAAACGACCTTGAAATGACGTTCGAGGACATGGATAAGATCATGGAACAATGCCTGGATATCGCCAGGCTCAGAAGACCATGACTATGCAGGTGGATCTGTCATTTGGTGCCCGAAAATTCGCGGTTAATGTTACGTTCAGTGCGCGTAAGCGTCTTTCCGTTACCGTGCATCCAGACCTTAGAGTCACTGCAAAAGCACCTGCCGGATACGAACCGGAAGTTCTTCGACAGCGGCTGAAAAAACGGTCTTCGTGGATAGCTCGACAAGTTGACTATTTTGAGCAATTTCAACCGCTACCAACGGAACGCAAATTTATCTCCGGTGAAACACACTACTATTTGGGACGACAATACCGTTTAAGGATACGACCGGGAGAAATAGATCGCATGCGACTGATCGGCCGTTTCTTTGAAATGGAACTGCTCGAAATAGATAACAGAGAAAAAACACAGGCGATCATGCTCGATTGGTACACGGCACACGCCAAAGATTTACTTTCAAAAAGGTTTGCTCAATACATACCAACTTTCGAGAGGATGGGGGCCGATGTACCTGAAGTACGTTACCGCCGCATGAAGAAACGATGGGGCAGCTGTTCCAGCGGTGGCACCATCATGTTAAATACCGAACTGGTCAAGGCTCCGACCCACTGCATCGATTATGTGATCATACATGAATTGTGTCACCTACTCTACCCTCACCACG
>JAGHCC010000060.1 GCA_021160685.1 Desulfobulbaceae bacterium
CCATTGCAAAGATGAATCAGAAACCGGTCGTAAGCCTTTTGCTTTTCGTCTGCATCAGTTTCTCAGCAAGGGAGACAGTGTTTATGTTTCGTTGGAGAAGGAAAATCAACGCCACATTACTGTTCACAAACAAATACACGTTCCGGATAATAAAGAGACTTTACTGTATCCCATCGTGTTTTGCCGTGAATGTGGACAAGAATATTATTGCGTTTACAAAGTGAGGGACAAAAATGGTCAGGAATCATTTTCCCCCCGCGAATTTGATGATCGAGATTCTGATAAAAATTGTGAAACCGGCTATCTATACCGCAGTGACACCAACCCTTGGCCTGATAATGAATCTTATTTGGAAAGGTTGACAGAAAACTGGCTTGAAGAAAGTCGAACAGGACTCAGAGTTCGCCGGGACAGGCGTAAATATCTGCCCCAGAGATTTTCGGTAACCAGAAGCGGACAGGTTGCCAACGGAGGCTTAACAGCCCACTACGTGCCAACGCCATTCCGTTTTTGTCTGAACTGTGGAGTCGCATACGGCATGCGCCAGAAAAATGATTTCAGCAAACTCAGCACTTTGGGAACCGAAGGCCGTAGTACAGCCACTACTATCCTATGCCTGACAGCAATTGAACAGCTCAAACAGGATAGTGATTTGCTGCCGAAAGCAAGAAAGTTGCTCAGTTTCACCGACAACCGCCAAGATGCCTCCCTGCAAGCGGGACATTTCAATGATTTTATCGAAACATCCTTGTTGCGGGGGGCAATTTATCAGGCTGTAGCCAATGCTGGATCCGGGGGACTGGCGTACGACGAGTTGCCGCAAAAAGTTTTTTCGGTTTTAAACCTTCCCTTTGAAAAATATCTGTCCAATCCTGAATTGCGCTTTCAAGGGTTGAATGAAGCACAAAAAACTTTCCGCAATATACTTGCCTACCGGATATACCGTGACCTGAAAAGGGGATGGCGGATTGTGGCCCCTAACCTCGAACAATGCGGCCTGCTGGAGATTACTTATCTATCCCTGAATGAAGTCTGTGCGGCAAAAGACGTTTGGGAGTCGTTTCATCCAGCCTTAGCGGAGGCATCACCAGAGAAACGCCATGAAATAACCCAAACTTTACTCGACTTTCTGCGTAAAGAACTAGCCATAAAAATTGATTTTCTTGACCAGAATTTTCAAGAAAGAATGATTCAGCAAAGCAGTCAGTACCTCATCTCCCCCTGGGGTATAGATGAGAATGAAAAGCTTGAACACGCAGCAATCTGTCTTCCCCGTGCCAAGGAAGGACAGGAATATGCTGGCAATGTTTTTCTTTCCAGCCGGAGTGCGTTTGGCCAGTACCTACGCCGCCGGGACATCCTTACCCACTACCAGGATAAATTGAAACTGGAAGAAACCCAGACAATTATCCAACAATTATTGCAGGCATTACAAATTGCCGGCATTCTCGAGGTCGTCAAGGAAGCCAAAAGTGATGATGATGTATGCGGTTACCAACTTATAGCCGCCGCACTTCAATGGCAGGCCGGTGACGGCAAGACGGTCACCACTGATCCTCTCCGTATGGTACATGCGTCAGAAAAGGGAAAAAACGTAAATCCATTTTTTACCAATTTTTACAGGACTATTGCCTTGGGACTCGAAGGTTTTGAGGCCCGGGAACATACAGCCCAGGTGCCCGCTGATATCAGAGAAGAACGTGAGAATGATTTTAGAGAGGCTAGGCTTCCCATACTTTTCTGTTCGCCAACCATGGAGCTGGGAGTGGATATCTCCCAGTTGAACGTGGTTAACATGAGAAACACGCCACCGACACCGGCTAACTATGCCCAGCGCAGCGGCCGAGCCGGACGCTCAGGACAACCAGCCCTGGTTTTTACCTATTGTTCCGTTGGCAGTCCCCACGACCAGTATTTCTTTCGCCAGCCGCAATTGATGGTCGCTGGTGCTGTCCAACCGCCTCGCATTGACCTGGGGAATGAAGACTTAGTACGCAGCCATGTACAGGCCATCTGGTTGGCAGAAACCGGCATGGATCTGGGGAAATCATTACAGGATATACTTGATCTGTCGCAGCCGTTATCCGGCATACCGATACATGAAAGTAAACTTGCAGACCTGGGCAATATCGCTGTCAGAGACCGGGCTATCAGGAGAGCAAAAAATGTCCTGGCAACAATCAAGGCAACCTTGGAACATACTGATTGGTATCATGAGGAATGGCTCCATGACGTCGTTGGAGTTGAGATTCAACAACAATTTGATCAGTGTTGTAATAGGTGGCGCAATCTCTACCTGACTGCTTACAAACAAGCCGAAGCCCAACACCGTGTCACTCTTGATGCTGCCAGATCATACCAGGAGAAAAGGCAAGCTGAACGTTTGCGTCAGGAAGCGGTGTCGCAGCTCAAATTGCTGACAGATTCCGGCCGTTTTTTTCAGGCAGACTTTTACAGCTATCGCTATTTTGCCAGTGAGGGGTTTCTGCCGGGCTACAATTTTCCCCGCCTGCCGCTTTCGGCCTATATTCCGGGGAGGAGACAACGTGGTACCCATGACGATTTTCTTTCCCGTCCCCGCTTTCTGGCTGTATCAGAGTTCGGACCCCGGGCGCACATCTATCATGAAGGCTCTCGTTACGAAATCAAC
>JAGHCC010000231.1 GCA_021160685.1 Desulfobulbaceae bacterium
CCCTTATGTCCATCTCCGGCATTATACCGCCAAAAAGCGGCATAATTACCTTTCAAGGTGAGCAGATCAACGGTTTAAATGCTGAGCAGATCGTTGCCCTGGGAATAAGCCAGGTTCCCGAAGGCCGTCATATTTTCCCTTATCTTACGGTCATGGAAAATCTTGACATGGGCGCTTTTCTGCGCACGGACAAAAAAGGCATCAGGGCCGATCTGGAGATGATTTTTGAAATGTTTCCGATTCTCTCTGAAAGGCGGCATCAGGAAGGCGGCACCTTAAGCGGTGGCGAACAACAGATGCTGGCCATCTCCGGGGCGCTGATGGCCAGGCCCCGTCTCCTTTTGCTGGACGAGCCATCCCTGGGACTTGCGCCGCTTATCATTAAAAAAATTTTTAACATAATTAAAGAAATCAACCGAACAAGAAATACGACGATTTTTCTAGTGGAACAGAATGCCAATCTGGCCCTTCATGTTGCCGATCGCGGTTACGTGATGGAAAACGGCTCTATTACCATGGAAGACACGGCAGCCGCGCTTCTTGTCAATGAAGATGTTAAGAGATCTTATCTGGGGATATAGAATTGGAAACGGCTCAAATTTTGCAGAAACTTCATGAAAATTTTCGTTTTACACAGGACCGGTTGATTGATTTTTTTAATACTCCCGATCTCGGCATTCATGGTTTTAAAATTAATGAATTTGTTGTTTTTTCCTCTTTTTTGGTTACTTTTGCATATCTGAAGCAAAACAAATCTGAAAAAATCGGCGAAATTCTGGAAAATTTTCATAAATCAATTATTGTCAGTATCGTTGACCGCATTGTTGAGGAAGCCGGTGACACCTTGGAACAGAATCGCATCGATGAACTGACCGAGACGATCAAAAAAGTGCTGATGGAAAGATACAAAGAATATTTCCGGGAGATTGCCGCCGGTCGAGACAATCATGCAACGATAAAAAGTCTGCCTCTTCTGGTCGATAGTTTCCTCGGACATGGTCTGGCTCAACCGGTGGATGAACCAGTGCTGGTCAGGGCGAATCTCACTGCCTGTATTGAGGAAATCATTACAGAATTTGAGTAACTATTCAGTTTCGGAACGGTGGTTAAGCCAATTTTGTGGCCCACCTGAATAGTTGCAAAATTTGGAAAAGAGCAAAACAAATGACAGATACATTAAAGCTTGGAGTGATTGGTGTTGGCTATCTTGGTAAATATCACGCCCAGAAATACGCTGCCATGGAGAATGTTTCCCTTGTTGGCGTGGCTGATGTAGACAGCCAGGCGGCTCAGAAGGTGGCGAAAATGACTCATTGCACACCTTTTGCCGATTACAAGGAACTGATCGACCAGGTGGATGCGTTAAGCGTGGTGGTCCCCACCAGTCTCCATCACCGGGTGGCTCTTGACTGTCTGGCACGCTCCAGGGACATTTTGATTGAAAAACCCATGACCACCACCCTGGCCGAGGCGGATGAACTCATCGCCCGAGCGGATGAATCGGGACGAATCATTCAGGTGGGCCACATTGAACGCTACAACCCGGCCATCGTGGCCATGCGGAATTATCTCACCCGTCCCAGATATATCGAATCCCAAAGGACTCACATTTTCACCGATCGTGGAACTGATGTGGATGTTGTCCTTGATCTCATGATCCATGACATCGATATTATTTTTAGTATCGTTGATTCAGAGCTTGTATCCCTTTATCCCATGGGGATGTCCGTGGTTACCGATCATACCGACATTGCCAATGTCCAGCTTGTCTTTGCCAACGGCTGCCGCGCCAATGTGACGGTGAGCCGTATTGCCGAAAATCCGGTTCGCAGTTTACGGATTTTTCAACCTGAAAGCGCCATTACGGTTGATTACGGTTCAAAAGAGATCAGGGTCATTGAACGGGATAAAATTTCTGTTGGAAATGATCTGAAGGATGATGATTATCTTGAATTCTGTTTCCGTGATCAGGACGCCCTGGAGGCGGAATTAACTGATTTTGTCAGTAATGTCAGAAATCGGACCAAACCGGCGGCATCGGGCAGGGAAGGGCGCCAGGCCCTGGCTATTGCTCTTGAGATTATGGAAAAGATACAGAAGTCAGGAGCCAGGAGTCAGGATTCAGAAGTCAGAAGGAAAGAATAATATGTCAATTGACCTTCAAAAAAACGATTATTCTTCAATTCGTATGTATAAATAATTGTTTCTGACTGCCAACTTTTTATCTCCGAATTCTGACTTCTATCTCCTGACTTCTATCTTCTGATATTCCCCATGCCTGATGAAATCATGATCATAGCTGGTGAGGCTTCCGGCGACCTCCATGGCGCCGGTCTTGTCCGGGCCATGCAACAGATGACACCGGAATATCATTTCTGCGGCATGGGAGGGAAGTCCCTGAAACAACAGGGTGTGGAGATCCTCGTCGATGCCGCAAAAATGGCCGTGGTGGGAATCGTTGAGGTTCTGGCCCATCTCAAAGACATCCGGGCTGCCATGCGGACCCTTGAAAAG
>JAGHCC010000165.1 GCA_021160685.1 Desulfobulbaceae bacterium
CAGGTCTGCGAGCTATATTGATTCATATGCGAGTAGGCCTGATCGTTCAAAGAGGTAAGCGAAGACTCCGTGGGGTACTAGCCGAATATTTACTGCAATTGAATTCATTGATGCCGGAATTAAACCGGTTTTGAAATTACAAGGAAGAGTATTATGAGTAAAAGAACTTTTCAGCCTAGCAACATTAAACGCAGCCGGACACACGGTTTCCGGACAAGAATGAAAACAAAAGCAGGCCGAGCAATTATTAATCGTCGCAGAGCCAGAGGAAGGAAACGTCTGTCCTGCTGATTTGGAAACAGGACTTTTGCTCAATCGGGACAAGGGGCTTCCGGATGGAACGGATTTTTCCCTGGCTAAAAAATATTTTCTTAGGAAGACGAGCGAATACCAGACTGTTTATCAGCGTGGCAGGAGGTTGCGGGGCAAGTCCTTCAGCTTGATTTATCTGCCGAATAACAGAGATGTGAACAGGCTGGGTATCAGTATCCATGGAGTGAAGAAAGCTGTTCAGCGAAACAGGATGAAAAGAGTTATCAGAGAATTTTTTCGTTTAAATCGTCATTTTATCTCGCCCCGATCCGACATTGTTTTTGCTGTCCGCAAGGAATTTTCGATTAACAGCCCGGACGAGATGGAAAGAACAGTAAAAAATCTTTTTGACAGGCAACGGAAACGTGAATCGGACCGAACTGCATGTTGATTCAAACCGGTTATGCGTACCTCTCTCCCCGGATATTTGATTATTCACTTTTTTTTTGTGAGAGGAATAAATGAAGGGACGGCTGAAATGAAACGTTTTCTTCTTTTTCTCATCCGGATGTACCGGCTGTTGCTTTCGCCGCTTTTTCCGCCAAGCTGCAGGTTTACTCCCAGCTGTTCTCAATATGCCATGGATGCCATCCATCTTCACGGTGTCATGCGCGGTCTTTATCTGGCCATCCGCCGAATACTCCGTTGCCATCCTTTTCATCCCGGCGGTTTTGATCCTGTTGAGTAGTCCTCTTTCCTTATTTCCCTGATCAGTTACAGAAAATTTATCCAAAAACGGCTGTTTCGGCAGCTTTGACCGAAAGGTATTGTCATGGATTCACAAAGAGTCATTCTTGCTGTTATTCTCTCTCTGGGTATTTTAGTGGGATATCAATATTTTTTTATTGCACCCCAGCAAGCGGTTCCTGTGGCGACTGAAGTCGCACTGGAAACAGGCGTCCAACAGCAGACACCCCCGGTGTTTACTACCCAGCCCGAGACGCCACTCAGGCCGGCTGTTGTTATTCAGCCCGGCCGTGAGGGTAGGGATATCCCTGTTGAAACAAATCTTTTTTCCGCCGTGATTTCCGAAACAGGAGGAGGGTTCAAGAGCTTCAAACTGAAAAAATATAAAGAAAATACGGATGTTGCTTCGGACATCAAGCAACTCATTTTAACCCAGTTCCCCAATGAACTACCGCTCTACTTTACCTGGGGGCTTGAAGATCCGGCCCGGACACCCGTGCCTGTTTATAAGGCCGCGAAAAATGAAGTGAAAATCGATTCAGGGGCGGATGTGCTCCAGATGTCAACAGTACTGCCTTCAGGGGTTGAGATCACCAGGACGTTCACTTTTCATGGCAATGACTATCTGGTTCAGATGGAGGTCGATGTTGTCAATCACACAGAGCATCAGGTTCAGGGCGCGCCCTCTCTCTCTTTGACCAATAAGCCGTTTTCCAACAGAAAGGAAGATCGGTTTCTTTTTAACGGGCCTGCGTTGTTTACAAATAATGAACTTGAAGAAATCAAGGTCGCTGATCTTGAAAAGATGGGTCCCCAGTCGCGGACAGGTCAGTTGAACTGGATTGCCTATGAGGGGACCTACTTTATGTGCGGCCTGCTTCCCGCAGAAGGAACACAAAGTTCCGTCAGTTTTTCCTCCCTTGGCGATGATAAAATTTCCACCATTCTGACCGGCAATACAACCGTTCTGAAGCCAGGTGAACAAAAACATTACTCCTATGGCGTTTACTTCGGCCCAAAAAAACTTGCTGAACTGGAAAAGGCAGGAAGTAATCTTGAAAAAATTGTTAACTTCGGCTGGTTTGATATCATGGCCAAGCCGGTTCTTCATTTACTCATTTTCCTTTACGGTTATCTCCATAATTATGGTCTGGCGATTATCCTGGTGACGATCCTCATCAAGGCCGCTTTCTGGCCCATCGCGCAAAAGGGCATGAAATCGATGAAGACCATGCAGAAGCTGCAGCCCAAAATGGCCAAATTACGGGAAAAATATGCCAATGACAAGGAACAGCTCAACCGGGAGATGGTTCAGCTCTACAAGACGTACAAGGTGAATCCGGTTGGCGGTTGTCTGCCCATGGTGCTGCAGATTCCGGTATTTTTTGCGCTTTACAAGGTGCTGCTCCAGACCATTGAACTTCGCCATGCTCCCTTCATGCTGTGGATTACTGACCTTTCTGCTCCCGATCGGCTGCCCATCGGTATTGATATTCCATATCTTGGCGGGATTCCCGTTCTTACTTTGTTGATGGGTGGTTCTATGTTTCTGCAGCAGAAGATGACTCCCACCACCGGTGATCCGACTCAGGCTAAGATCATGATGTTTCTGCCCATTATTTTTACCTTTATGTTTATTAATTTCGCTTCCGGACTCGTTCTGTACTGGTTTATGAATAATCTTCTGTCCATTGCCCAGCAGTATGCTATTAATCGTCAGGTTGATTAGTTAATTTAAGTACAGGAGAGAAAGGAACGATGTCGGAAAAAACAGAATATAAGGGTAAGAATATTGAGGACGCCATCACAAAAGCCTGTTCGGAGATAGGTGTTCCCAGGGAAGAACTTGATATTGAGGTGGTCTCGGCGGGTTCGGCTGGAGTTTTTGGTTTCTGTAAAAAACAGGCGGTGATTTTTGCTTCCAGACGTTCCAGAGAATCTGCAGTAGAAGCCGTTGCCGCAGTCTCTGCCGCGCCGGAACCTGTTGTGGAAGAGGTCTCTGTCGAAACTGAAGTTGCTCCGGTTGCCGAGGTTCCCGTCCGGGAAGAAAGTGAAGAAAAAGCGGGTCATATTGAAGATGAGCCAATCCCTTCCCCGCAGATCGTTGATGAGGTGGGTGTCACCCTGAATCGGTTCTTTGAACTGATGGATTTTTCTGCGGAATTCGAAATAACTCCGGAACCGGGCCGTATCAATGTGGAAATATCCGGAGAGGATATAGAAAATATCATTGGCCATGAAGGTCAAACCCTGAATGGACTGCAATATCTTCTTCGTAAGATGATCGGTAAGAAATTTTCGGAAAAGTTCATTCTTTCCCTGGATGCCGGAGATTACCGCAAAACAAGAAAAGAAGAACTGGAGTCCAGAGCCCTCAAATTGGCTATTGAGGTGAGAGAGAATGGGAAGAATCGGACAATTCCACCTTTGAATCCGGCGGAAAGGCGCATTGTCCACATGATTCTTCAGAAGGACAAGACGATTCGCAGTCGTAGTATTGGCGACGGACTGTACAAGAAGGTCCTGATTTATCTTCCCGGTAAGGGAAGAAAAAGGCCGCCGAAGAGAAAAGGCCCGAGGCAGAAAAAATAGACAGTTAAGGTCGATAGGCTGTAACCGATCACAGATGAATTTCTTCGAAAACTAATAGCCTTTAGCCTACAGCCTAAGCAACCTGAATAATGGTGTTAACCTGTCCGGTTCCCCCGGTACCAGCGGACGGTTTTTTGAATACCTGTTTCGGCCGAACAGGGGGGAGTCCAGTCGAGGATCTCTCGACAGCGGGAGGAGTCCACTGTCAGGGAGTTGGTCAGGCGGTTGAGCGTTTCGGATGTTAGTGGAAATGTTCCGTTGATTTTTCGGACGACGTCGCCGAAATGACCTAGCAGTTTCAACAGAGGAAGAGGCATTTGGACAAGATGCGTTTTCCGCTGCAGACCTTTTGCGATGAGCTCAACGAGTTCAGCACTGGAAAGATCATCATTGTCGCTGATCATTAATGCTGAATTGATTGTTGTGGGATGGCTAATGGCTTTGCAGAACGCATCGGTGAGGTTGCCCGCATAGAGAAGGCTGCGTTTGTTGTTGATTCCCCTGAAGGGCAGCGGGATGCCCTTGTCAACCAGCCGGATCAGCCGGAGAAAATTGGCTCTTACCTCGGGGCCGTAAATCAGGGGCAGCCGGAAGGCAACCCAGTCCATTCCCGTCCGGCTTGAAATTTCAGCTAATATTTGTTCGGCAGCCAGTTTACTTTTGCCGTAAGCATCCCTTGGGTCGGGAATGGAGTGCTCGTTCAGCGATTTGCCGGCTGGACTGGCTTCGGCAACCGCCTTGACCGAACTGGCAAAGATGAAGCGTGATACCCCGGCCCGGGCCGCCGCACGAGACAGTTGTTGAGTGGCTTCGGTGTTGATTCGCTGGTAATCATCCGCCCCAACTGAATTTGTCATGTCGTGTACTCTCGCGGCAAGATGGATGACGCAGCTTACTCCTGAAAGTATTTCTCCCCACTCTGTCTTGGGACCGATTTCCACGACCACCGGTTCAACGCCTGGGATTAGGCCGTCTGAGCGCCGGACTGCGCCTCGGACAGACCAGTCTCGGTCAATTAGGGCTTTGCAGAGATGTCTGCCGACAAAACCGTTTGCCCCGGTCACCAGAATGAGTGGTTTCCTTTCAGCCATTGTTGTGACAACAGGCGGTGTTGGATATGGGGGCGAGGTGATCCCATGAATGGATTTCCCGTTGCAGCAGAGAGGTGGAGTAGCGTTTAAGCAGTTCCATGGCTTCTGTTCGGGAGCGGGATGAAAATCGCAGACGGTCGATTTTCTCCAGGGGGAGATCCAGGGCGAGTTGCAGAAGTTTGATCGTGCTGAGGGCCAGGGGAAGTGTTTGCGTCTTTTCCCTGTTGCAGCGCCGGCAGACGAAACCGTTACGGCTTGCCAGGAAAAAGAAGGGAGCAACGCCCGGATCAATCCTGCCGCAACGCACACAGCCTTTCAACATGGGTTGGTATCCTGCAAGGGCGAGCATCCTGATCTGGAACAAAATAATGGTTTGATCAACCTCTTTTCCTTTGTTTAGCTGCGCCAGACTCCAGACAAGCAGCTTAAAGACCTTCGGGTCTCCGTCATTTTCTCTGGAACTGTGCAGCATGAGCTCACCGATCAGGGTGGCGGCGGTATAGCGGCTGTAATTGGAACGGATAACGGGGTAGGCGTTGACGAGTTCTGCCTGGTCAATACGAACCAGGGACGAACGGGAGTTTCCGGCAAAGCGGATTTGCAGCTGTGAAAAGAGTTCCAGTTTGTTGACAAAGCGTTTTTTGCTGCGTTTGGCACCTTTGGCAATGCCGGTCAGCCTGCCGAGTTCCGGGCAGTAGAAGGTGACGATTTTGTCTGATTCGCCATGATCCAGAACGCGAATCACTACGGCCGAGGTATGCTGCTCTTTCATTTTGAAATCGTCATTTTTCTCCGGACCCCCCGATCACCCTTTCACTTATCCCCAATTTATAGAAGTTCTTCAATAAAAGCCTCCTCTCTGAGCTGTTTGACCCACTTATCAAAATTTTCCCGCAGTTCCTGTTCATAGAGAAGGGTGCGGATTTCTTCCTTAACGGTTTCAAAAGGAGCTTGCTGGATAACATTCCCCTCTCTGGAGGACAGAATTTTAAAGAACTGGAAGGCTGTGGAGGATTCAATGATTTCCGATATCTGGCCCGGATATAATCCTTGAATGGCATCGCGCATATAGGAGGCTAGTTCCTCTTCCTTGAAAACGCCGATGTCGCCGCCGTCAGCAGCCGAGGGGAGATCCGAATAGGCCTTGGCGATTTCTTTGAAATTTTCTCCTTCGGAAATCATGGCATGGAGTTGTTCAGCCCTTTTCCTGGCGTCAAGGCTGGTTTCGGAACGGCCGTCAGTCCCCCAGGTGCAGCCGATTTGGAGAAGATGGTAGCCGTCACTGCTTTCCTGTTGGCCGAAAGATTCATCGTAATAGCGGCGGATCTTTTCGTCGGTGATCACTATCTTGGAACGTATTTCATAATTGATCAGTTTAGACTGCAGCATCTGATTCTTCATCTTGTCCCGGTACTGCGCTTCAGTCATTCCCATGGCCTGCAACTGTTTCAGGAATTGTTCTTTGCTGATCTGGTTTTGTTCAAGGATACGGCTAATGGTTGCATCCAGATCTTCATTACTCACCGATAATCTGGAAATCTTTGCCTTCTGGGAGATGAGCATCCTGTCAATCAGAGCGTTGAGGATATCTTTTTTGGCTTGGCGGATGGAGCTGCGGATCTGGTCGGAAGGTGCATTTTCTCTGATCTTTTCAATGGTTCCCTCCCCTTCTTCATTAAGTTCCGACAGAGTGATGACATCGTCGTTCACTTTGGCGACAATTCGGTCGACCAGCTCGGCCTGGCAGTGAAGAGGAATGAAAAAAGTCAAAAAAAGAATGAAAAATATATGTTTCAGCATGAATTGTAATTCCTTCGGAGTTGCGTGTTACCTGCTTGCCTTTCCCTTTGCCCCTCTGTCCCTCTGAACCTTTGTCCCTCAATCACTTTATCTATCATTCCGCTCGAGTACACGCAAGATATTTTTCACGGCTGCAAAAACCTCGGGCGGAGATTTCATCTCTTCCCTGATGACCATTCTGCTGTCCGGCGTAAATTTGATCCGGTTTTTGGACTTGTTTACCAAATCCAGAATTGTTTCCGGCTTCACCGGAGTCTGGTGATGGAAGGACAGAACAAGGGTATCTTTTCCCTGTTCAAGTTTTTTTATTTTAAGTTGTTTCATATCGATTTTAATGAGGAGAATTGTCAGAAGATTTAATGTTTCTACGGGCAGAGAACCGTAGCGATCCCTGAGTTCATCCTCCATGTCATCGAGTTCCGCAGCCGAGTTCAGGCTGGTCAGTTTCCGGTAAGTGATATAACGCTGATCCGTGTTCCTGATGAAGTTTTCCGGGATATAGGCAGAGATGCTGAGATTGATTTCCGGCTCAACCTCTTCCTCGCCATTCTCTTCTCCTCTTTCAGCCCTTCTTTTCAGGTCTTCCACCGTACGCTGCAGAAGGTCAAGATAAAGATCATAGCCCACCGCCGCAATGTTGCCGCTTTGGGATGCCCCCAGGATGTTACCGCCACCACGGATCTGCAGGTCGCTCATGGCAAGTTTAAAGCCACCTCCCAGTTCGTTGTAATCCATCAGGGCCCGCAGTCGTTGCCGGGCATCCTTGGAGAGACCGTCCAGGGAGGGGACAAGAAGATAGGCATAGGCCTGTTCGCTGCTCCTTCCCACCCGGCCCCGCAGTTGATAGATTGCCGCCAGGCCGAAGCGGTCGGCCCGGGTGATGATGATGGTGTTGGCGTTGGGGATGTCGAGCCCTGATTCAATAATGGTGGTGCAGACCAGAACATCAATCTCCCGTTTGACAAAACGAACCATGATCTCTTCAAGTTTTTTAGCCGGCATCTGGCCGTGGCCCACACTGATCCTGGCTTCGGGCACCAGTTCCTGCACCTTGCGGGCCATTTCATGGATGGATTGCACCCGGTTGTGGACAAGAAAGACCTGTCCGCCTCGCTGCAGTTCCCTGACGATCGCCTCCTTGATCACCAGATCGTCGTGGCGGGCAACAAAGGTTTTGACAGTCCTGCGGTGGCGGGGCGGCGTGCTGATAACGGAAAGATCGCGGACGCCAAGCAGGGAAAGTTGCAGGGTGCGGGGAATCGGCGTGGCGGTCAGGGTGAGCACATCGACATTATGGCGAAGTTTTTTTAATTTTTCTTTATGAGTAACGCCGAAACGGTGTTCTTCGTCGATGATGAGAAGACCGAGATTTTTGAAGCTGACATCCTTGGAGAGCAGCCGATGGGTGCCGATGACCAGATCCACCCGGCCTGCTGCCAGGTCCCGAATGATTTTTTTCTGTTCCGCAGTTGAACGAAAACGGTTTAGGCTTTCAACCCGGACCGGAAAGCCGGAGAATCTTTCCCGGAAGGATTCGGCATGCTGTTCGGCCAGAACCGTGGTGGGCACAAGGATTGCGACCTGGTGACTGTCGCTGATCACCTTAAAGGCGGCACGGACGGCGACCTCAGTTTTTCCATACCCTACATCTCCGCAGATCAACCGGTCCATGGTTCTTTGTGAGGTAAGATCTTCGGTCACATCGTTGATGGCCTTCAGCTGCCCATGGGTTTCGTCAAAGGGAAATGACTCTTCCAGCTCATGGTAAAGTTCATCCGGCCCGGAAAAAGACGTTCCGGTTGCCAGCTGCCTGCGGGCATACAGATCAAGCAGATCCTGGGCCACTTTCCATACGGCTTCCTTGACCTTTTTCTTGGCCTTGGGCCATGATTTGCCGCCCAGAGTGTCGATTTTTGGCTGCCGATCGGATATGCCCTTGTATTTACTGACAGCGCCAAGTCGGTCAACCGGCACATAGAGTTTGTCACCGCCCTTGTAGCTGATCTGGAGAAAATCATTGGTAATGCCATGGAGTTGCATGGTGATCATACGGTCATAAGCGCCAAGGCCGTGGGCGTCATGGACGACAATATCACCTTCATGCAGTTCCTCAAAACAGACAGGCTCCTCACTGGGGCCTCTTTGCTGCTTTTTTTTGGGACCGATACGTTTTTTGCCGAAGAGTTCATTTTCGGAAAGGAGATGGAGACCTTCCTCCTCCAGGTCAAAACCGGAACTCAGGGGACTGGCGTAGAAGACCGGTTCCCCGGTCGCAGGTGGAGCGGCAAGAAACGGTTTTTCCTCAATTATGCCATGGATCTGGTGGCGGGTCAGAAGTTCGACGAGAAGACGGGCCCGGCGTAATGAACGGCAGCCGACGCCAACGGACTCATGTCTCTCCTGCCAGGAGATGATGCGTTGTGCAAGCGGCGCCAGCGCCCCCTGTTTTTTGCGCTTGAGATCAAGTTCCTGTTTGATCAGGGTGTGATTGCCGGCCTGCAGCTGAAAGGTGGTTTCTGGGTCACCCTCCATGGCGGCAAAATCCGACAGGTTGACCTGGGTTTGCCTGTTCAGGTTGTGGGTCAATTCCGTTTCCGGCAGGAAAAGAGTCTCCGGAGGCAGAGCGGGCGTGTTTTTTGCCTGGGCCTCTTCATAGTTTGCCTTGATCCGTTCCCTGACGATGCGTTGTGAGCGTTGTATCTCATCGGGATTGACGGAAAGAATGATCGTGTTTTTCGGCAGGGAGGCAAAGGGGGAAGAGAGTTCCTTATAAAAGAGGGGCAGAAAGAATTCAATACCTGGAAAGCGGCGGCCGGTTTTGATTTTTTCAAGAATGTGCTGGATCTCATCGGAACTCCAGTTCCATTTTTCCGCCATGTTTTTAAAGGCGGTGCCGAGTTTGTTCAGAGCGTCGTTGTCGGAAGGAAAAAGAATTTCGCTCACCGGCAGGAAGACAGCTTCTTCGAGTTCCCCTCTTGAACGTTGGGTTATGGGATCAAAATATCTGATAGACTCCACCGTGTCGCCGAAAAAGTCCAGACGAACGGGCAGCTCTAAAGGGTCTTTTGAGCCGGCATGGTCAAACGGCGGGGGAAAAATATCGATGATGCCGCCCCTGACCGTGAATTCGCCGGGGGACTGAACCAGAGAGACAGACTCGTAGCCTGCGGCTGTAAGGTTGTTGATCAGCTCGTCCCGATCGCATTCTTCATTAATGATGACCAGTTCCGCCAGGTTTGCGAGCTGATCAAGGGGGAGGGTGCGGCGCAGCATGGCTTCGGCCGAGGCCACCATGATGAATTGGCCACGACCGGTCAGAACACGGTAAAGCGCACCCAGTCTGGTGGTGATTGTACCACTGTCCGGTGACAGGGGTGTGTAGGGCGGGATCTCGTAACCGGGATAGCCGATGATTGGCAGGTCAATGAAAAAACTCAGGTCCTGTTCAAGGACTGCAACTTGGTCTTCACTGGGAACAATGCAGAGCAGCGGCTGTTTGAGCGAGGAAGCGATGCGGGCGGCAAGATATGCGGCAGAGCCGCCGCGCAGGCCGGTAATATTGATTTGTCCGGCCCCTTTTTTCAGGGCACGAAGCACATTAAGCATGATGAGCAAGGGGCAAGGGCGTAAGAGGATATAAAGAAAACAGACTACTCATTTTTTTGATTCCTAAAACTGGCCGCCGATACTGAAATCCCACAAACTTTGATCTTCATCCTCTTCCGGATCAAGATTGTAGCCCCATTCAAGGCGCAGCGGGCCCATGGGGGAAAGCCAGCGGAAGCCAAAGCCCACACTCTGTCTAATATTGGAGTCGTCATCAACAGACTCTCCGGGGCCAAGGTCAATGTCTCCGGCCTCGAAAACATCGCCCATATCATAGAAAATAACCCCTTTCAGGCCTGCTTCCTTGAATAGCGGAAAAATATACTCCAGATTGGAGTACCACATATGTGTCCCGCCGATTCTTTCACGGTAGCCGTCCCAGCGGATGACTTCAGGGCTGATGTCCCCTGCTTCAAAACCACGCATGTTGGAGAGGCCGCCCAGGTAGAATTTTTCATAAACCGGCAGTTTGCCACTTGAATTTTCCTTCACATAGCCTGCCGCGAGTTTAGCGTGGAAGGTGGTGTCCCAACGGAATGGAAAATACCAGCTTGTCGAACCTTCGAGCTTGGTGAAGGAGCTGTCACCCCCAAAGGGACCGCCGGCGTATTTGACAGAGACCGCATTGACCGAGCCTCTTGAGGTGTCGTAGATACGGTCTCTGGTGTCACGGGACAGGCCAAGGCTGACAAAACTTGTGATATGAATGTCCTTTGATTCCTGGATAGTCTCAGATGCCCAGGGACTGACATCGGTCAAATTGGAATCATCATAGCCGTAACTGCCGAAAATTCTACACCTTGTCCAGATGGGATGGGAAAGGCGAATGGTAAAGCCTTTGGCATCCTTGGTATAATCGTCATATTCACTTACCCAGCTGTAAAGATCAACACCAAAGGACAGGTTGGTGTCATTGAGATGCGGTTCTGTGAAGCCTAAGTTAAAGCGGGTGTTGTTGCTGCTCAGGTTGGCCTGCAGTGAAAGGCGCTGGCCCCGGCCGAGAAAGTTGTCCTGGCTGATCTCTCCCATGAGCATCACACTGTCCACCGAGCTGTATCCAGCACCGATGCTGAAGGAGCCCGTGGGCTTTTCCTTGAGCTCAACAACAATATCCATCAGGCTTTCGTCCTCGGTGGGTTCCGGGGTGATGTTGACATCTTCAAAAAACTCAAGACGTCTGACCCTGCTGTTGCTGGCTTTTAAAGCGTTGGCATTGAAAATATCCGTTTCCTGCAGAACGATTTCTCGGCGGATAACCTTGTCGCGTGTCCTGGTATTACCCTTAATCATAATTCTGTTGACATAGACAAGCGAGCCTTTAATAGCCGAAAGCGAGATGTCAACACGTTTAAATTGATCGTTTTTTGAGATTATAGGCTCGGCCTCGGCATAGGCATAGCCTTTGGATGCGTAATAATCAGTCAATCTCAGAATGTCTTCACGGAGTAGTTTGCGGCTGAAATATTTTTCCTCTCCAATCCGGCATATTTTGAGAAGATGATCTTCACTTTCAATCAGATCGCCAATAATATTGATGGTTCCTGTTTTATAACGCTGGCCTTCCTCAACATTGAAGGTCACATAGAGCCACTCGCCGCTTTTTTCAACCTCCGGCTTGCCGACTTTAACATCGATAAAACCTTTGTTCTGGTAAAAAGAGCCGATTCGAGAAGCATCCTGGTTGAGCATATCCCTTTTTAAAATACCTGACTCGGTAAACCAGGAAAGCATCCCCTTGGTGGATGTTATCATAATTTCTTTGATTTCCTTGTCTGTAAAAGCAGTGTTGCCCTGGATCAGGATTTGTTTGACATACGCCTTTTCCCCTTCTTTGATATCAATGCTGATATTGACCCGTCCCTCAGACGGGTAGCTCAGTTTTATGTCGACGACGGTGTCAAAATATCCTTTTTCTTTGTACAGTTTTTTGATGTTGTCCGAGGCTTCACTGACTTTAAGGGGATTGATAATCGCGTTAGGAAAGATAGCGATCACTTCCTTGATTTCAGTCTCATTGATTTTCTTTTCACCAGTGATGGTCACGGTACCGATCACCTCTTTTTCCGACACCGTGAAGATAACGCGTTTGCCCCTGTCGGTGTCCTCCGCCTCAATGCGGACATCATCAAAATAGCCCATTTTGAAGACTTCTTTCAGATCAGCACGAAGCTGCACCGGATTGTAGATGTCTCCGGGACGATTATTGATGTGGTGAAGGATAGCACCGGAATCAATTCTCCGGTTGCCTCTGATATCGATTTCACCAATCAAAAATTGTCGGTTTGCAAATTTGATGGTATCCCGGATTAAAAATTGTAGGCCGTTTTGCAGATCTGCCAGGGATTTTACCTGGGCAAAAAGGTATTGCGGTGATGATGGCGCCAGCAGATCATAAACCACCAGATCAATACTGATTGTTTCGCCAAATTTGTTCACAGTGCCGGTCGCCACGTAGTCAAGTTCCGAGGGCAGACCTGCGTTTTGTATTTCCCTAAAGTCCGGAGGCCAGACCCCCTGGTAGTTGAATTGTGCAGCGGCTTCTGTCCTGTCCTGTAAACGTATTCCTCTAGTGGCCAGGGCCTCCCGCAGGTTTTGATCCACGCTGTCGGTCAGGTCGGCAGTTGACCCGGGAGCGTTAATTTGCAAGGGAAGAAACAGGATCTGTGAGGTTTCCAGGGTGTTATCCTGTGCCTGTGCAAATATGTTAAAGAGAGGAAAAAAAAGAAATATGATAAAGAGAACAAGAAAAGATGGTGGAGTTTTTTTTCTTTTTTGTCGTATGTGGAATTTATTAGTGGCGGACATGGCGTATTGTTTTTTAAATTTTTCTCATAATTTCAATAGATTATGATGACGTCTCCCGTCATTCCTGTCATGGGTAAACTTATTTAAGATAGACAAAAAAAGAATAAAAGTCATGGGAAACTTTTGTTGTTTTGCTGTAAACGCTTACATGACTGTGGTTGCCGTAAAGACGGTGTCCCGGTGAACGGTTACGTTTTGCTATTCCTGGCTAAGGAGGCCGTTAGCCAGAGTGAGACAGCTGTCCATCCGGCCGGCAAGTTCGTGGTTATGCGTCACCATGATGATAGAGAGGTTGAAGTCCTCGTTCATGGCCTGGATCAGCTCAAAGATCTTGTTTCCTGTTTTCGGATCCAGATTGCCAGTAGGTTCATCGGCCAGGAGCAGGGCCGGTTTCATGATAACAGCCCGGGCCAGGGCCACTCGCTGTTGTTCTCCACCCGAGAGCTCACCCA
>JAGHCC010000259.1 GCA_021160685.1 Desulfobulbaceae bacterium
ACCATATCCTGGCATGCTTCCCGCTCCTCCAAGGCACTTGTTCAGATATTCGATCGTGATATGTACCTTGTCCGGGAACTGATGTCGGCAGGTACCGGAAACCCTGGAATGTCCGATATCTCCTGGGATGGAAGAGACCTGGATGGAAATATTGTTCCTGACGAGGCTTATTTTTTCACAATTGAAGCCAATGAATACGGGGGGGGACTGACCCATTATGATCCCGCGACCTTTTCCGGTGGAGAGAGTTTTGACTTTCCCATGGAATTTGACCGCCGCGAAGGGATGGTTGCCTATGAACTCCCAAAGGATTCACGAATACTAACCAGGGCCGGGATAACTCACGGACCTTTGCTTAAGACAATAGTGAACTGGGCTCCAAGACCAGCCGGCGTAAATCAAGATCCCTGGGATGGAAAAGATACCTCAGGTATTCTATCTGTTGCAGAGCAAAAGGGATTTATTATGATGTCTGATGCTGTGACCCTCCCTGAAAACAGCATTTTGACGATTGGTAATAATGAGTATGCGTACTCTGAATATAAAAATAAGCTCGTTCTGGATCGACCGGTAAAAGAAAAACGTCCCAGGATTGTGCCTGAAAAAAGACAGCCTTATTCACAATTTCCCAGATATGTCCGGGAAGTTGATGAACTGAGGTTTTATTTAGAACTGCCGCAGGAACTTGAGAAAAATGAACCAGGTTTGCCGATTGTCAGCGGAAAGCTGCCGATAAGGATTTATCTGGACAAAAAGGTAAAGAGAAGTGCAACCGAAAGACGTTATGAGATTATATGTTACGTCGATTTCAAATTCATAACCGAACATGAAGAAGGTTACTCACCAAGTACCTGGATGTTAAACACAAAAAAAATCCCGAACGGTGAACATATTCTGACGGTAAATATTGCTACTCTGAAAGGCCAGATGGCCAGCGCGAGTTATAAGGTCTTTGTGCAAAATTAGAACTGATTTGCAGGAGGCGGGACGTTCTCGTTACAATGAAAACGTTAATCAATATAGTTTTCATCTCTCTATTGCTTATTTCTGGGTGCACTGAGCAGAATCAAAGAGAGGTAGTGGTTTATACATCTTTGGACCAGCTCTTTTCTGAACCTGTACTTGAGGATTTTCAGGACAAAACCGGCATAAAAGTTAAAACTGTTTATGACGTAGAGGCCAGCAAGACTATGGGCCTGTTTAACCGCCTTCTGGCGGAAAAAGCAAATCCTCAATGCGATGTCTTCTGGAATTCAGAGGTGGGAAGAACGATCATATTAAAGAATGAAGGGGTTTTGACACCTTATGTATCCCCTTCGGCTGAAGACATACCCGCCCAATTCAAAGACGTGGACGGTTTTTGGACCGGCTTTGCCGCCAGGGCCAGGGTATTGGTCTATAATACGGACCTGCTTGAAGAATCAGAGCTGCCTGAATCCATTCTTGAACTTGCAGAACCAGGGTGGAAAGGCAGGGTTGCCCTGGCATACCCCCTTTTCGGCACCACGGCTACCCATGTAGCGGCCCTTTGGACGCATCTTGGACCATACAAGACTAAAAAATACTTGAAGTCCCTTAAGGCCAACGACATCATTATTGTAGACGGTAATGCAGTGGCCCGGAATATGGTTGTCAGGGGGAGGGTACCTCTGGCATTTACCGACACTGACGATGTCAACGTGGCGGTTCAGTCCGGAAAACCTGTCAAGATGGTCTATCCGGACAGTCAGGGCATGGGGGCTCTGTTTATTCCCAATACAGTGGCAATGATCAAGGATTGTCCTCACCAGGAGGAGGCAAAGCACCTGATTGATTATCTTTTGAGCCGCGAGGTTGAGAGCCGGCTTGCATTTTCCGAGTCGGCCCAGGTGCCTGTCAGAGACGGGGTTGCAACACCGGCCCATGTGCCATCGTACTCATCAGTCAAGGCTATGGTGATGAATTATGAAGAGATCGCAAAAAACATGAAAGAGGCTACGCGATTTTGCCAAGAACTGTTTGTGCGTTAGCGCCGTGATATAATTCTATGTTGCAATGTCCCCGATGGCTCTCATATCCCGTCCTCACCGCTTTTTCACTCATCGTTATTGCCCCGATACTCTTTCTTGTTCTCAGTCCATTCTGGCACGAGGGTCACATCTCCGGGCTTTATCTGCAGGAGTTGATCCTCAGCACGCGTCAGTTGGGCCTCCTTAAAACCAGTATGCTCCTGGCAGGAACTGCGACATCTCTGGCTCTGGTTCTTGGTCTCCCTTATGCGCTCCTCGTGGAGCGCACTGATCTCCCCGGACGATCACTCTTTGGTCTGGCCTATATTATTCCCCTTTTGATTCCTCCTTATATGCAGGCCATTGTCTGGGATTCCCTTCTGGCCAAAGGTGGCTGGATTGCCGAGTTGTTACCATTCTTGATTGGCGGGCCATTCGAGGTCTCTCCCTTCTGGGCCGCTGCCCTCTCTCTTTCGCTGGCCTACTATCCGTTTGTAACCTTGTTGACCATTAGCGGCCTGCGCGGCATAGACCGCAGTTATGAGGATGCGGGCATACTGCACCGCAGCCCGTGGTCCAGCCTTTCACGCATTACCGTGCCCCTGGCTGCGCCGCACATCATCTCCGGAGCGTTATTTGTCTTTATCTTCTCCATTATCGACTTCGGGGTCCCCGACATCTTTCGTCTGCGGGTTTACCCTTTGGAGATATTCATCCAATTCAGCGGCCTGTACGATGAAAAGGCCGCTGTTGCCCTGGCCTTCCCGCTACTCCTTTTGATGGCAGGACTGGTCTTGATTCAGGTTCGCTGTATGAAGGGACGCAGTTATGTGGGGTTTGGCAACGGCCAACGCAAAAACCGTCGTTTCAGTCTGGGCCGGGCCAAATTTCCAGCGCTGGCTTTTTCCGTTTTTGTGCTATGCTTGTCCGTCTTCATCCCGGTCTTGTTTCTTATCCGAACTACCGGAACCTGGGCAATATTCATGGATGTTCTGGTCTCCTCTTGGCCTGAGATAGTCTACAGTTTTGCCATGGCTTTTGCCGCCGCGCTTATCATGACGGTTTTTGCTTTTTTTATAGCCTATATTATGGAAAGATCTCCCTCAAAATACCGTGGCGTTCTGGAATACATGACCCAGCTTCCATTTGCCATTCCGGCCATCCTTCTTGGTGTGGCCCTGATCAAATTGTGGAATCATCCTGTTACAGCATGGCTTTATGGAAGCTCCTTCATGATAATAATAGGATATGTGGCCCATTTTGCCCCTTTTTCCATCCGGGTTGTACTTTCATCTTTGAAACAAATAAATCCTCATCTGGAGGAGATAGGTCACTTGGCGGGCCATAACTGGCTCAGGACTGCCGGTCGAATACTGGTGCCACTTACCAGGACCGGACTGCTAACCGCTTTTTTTATCGGGTTTATTCTATCCTTGGGTGATCTCGGCATATCGTTATTGATCATTCCGCCGGGTATACAGACAATTCCCATCAAGATCTATAATTTCATGCATTACGGTGCAGAAGCCAAGGTGGCTGCTCTGAGTCTTGCGCTACTCGGCATGCAATTGATCCTTGTTACCGGCCTGTTGACGCTTTACCACAAGACAACTCCTTCCTATGAGAGGCCATGATACAAGTCAAGAAGATATCCAAGTATTTTGGGACCGTTCAGGCAGTCAGAGATGTGAGCCTTTCCGTGAAAAATGGTGAAATTCTCGCAGTCCTGGGACCTTCCGGTTGTGGAAAATCCACGTTACTGAGGCTCATAGCCGGTCTTGAAAGACCCGATGCCGGCACAGTAGAGTTGGATGAACGCATGGTCAGCTCAAGGGCTGAGATGGTCCCGCCTGTATTCCGTCGGTTAAGCCTCATTTTTCAGGATTTAGCCCTCTGGCCCCACATGACAGTGAGTGAAAACGTGGCCTTTACTCTCAGCCGGAACAGTCTTTTGAGATCAGAAAAGGCAGATAGGGTAAAAGAGATCTTACGACAGGTTTATTTGTTAGACCTTTGCAAACGTTATCCCCATCAGCTTTCAGGGGGCGAGAGACAGCGGCTTGCAATTGCAAGGGCCATAGCCTCTAATCCCTTATACTTATTGATGGACGAGCCCTTTAACAGCCTTGACATGCTCTTGAAACAGGAGATGATGGATTTGACTATGGCATTGAGAAAAGAGTGCCAGATGGCCATTATTTACGTGGCCCATGACCTGGAAGAAGCTGCATATATGGCAGATAATCTCGTTATCATAAACCATGGCAAAGTCGTCTGGTCCGGATCAAGGGCTGATATGATAGGCTTAACTAAAGGTGATTTTATGGCCTTTCTTAGGAGATAAGGATGCGCGCTGTTCTTTCAATATATGTCCTGGTCCTGTTATTTTTGTTGCCGTTCATTCCAAAGACCCAGGCCACAGAGTCTATTTTCTCCACCTGGGATATTTTTGAAACGGATAAATGTGCTTCAATTTGGCTTGTTAAGCGCTTTGTTGACCCCAAGGTAGAAATCAAGTTTTTCCCTCACGGGACGTTCATAACTGAAGGAGTTCTCTTTGACACGCCGGAGGCCAAATTTAGACGGTATGCAACCAAATCAACCTATGAAACTCTTATGGAACACTATGAGCTAAACGATACCCGGCTGAAATTCATCGGACGATTGATCCATGATATTGAGGTGAACGTCTGGGAGAAAAAGGTCTATCCTGAGAGTCCGGAGGTACTGGAGGCTATAAGATCAATAATCGTGGAAAACGGGGGGGATAATGAAGCAATCATGGAAAAGAGCTTACGGTATTTCGATGCGTTTTATCAGGGCCTGGAACATGAATGACTCAGTGATCTGTGTCAATGAAGGTGAAACACCTACCCCTCCCCCTGTGTCAGAATAGATGTCGTGTGCTATAAT
>JAGHCC010000095.1 GCA_021160685.1 Desulfobulbaceae bacterium
AGATAGGCCCCCTGGGTCGTGACAAAAAGAGTATTGAGATACTTTTTCATTGGGATGTCATCCGTTTTATATAGTTTTGCACCTTGCGTTTTTTCCCCATGGCCCTTGGCAAACAAAGATGGATAAAAGAACAGCTCTCGCACCGTTTGGCATATTGGGGCGGCGGCGTAACGCCGGAGGCAACAAGATCATGAAGCTGCCTGGCTGCATCCCTGGTTTTCGCAGTTAATGCATCATCAAAAATCACTTCCTGACGACGATGCTTCTTGCCGTAATACAATGCTCCAACTGGAACAGATATTTCAAGCATCTCCGCAAGGCAAAGGGCCTGAGCACAGAGTTGTACCCGGTCTGAATCATCTTTCTTCGGACGACCACGCTTATACTCCACCGGATAAGGCTGCCACAGACCATCATCCTGCCGATGAAACTCCACCACATCAGCCCGTCCGGCAATCCCTAACTGCAAAGATCGCAGGGCCAGATCAAATTCTACCCGCATATTTCGCCGCGACTCCCTTCCGGCCTGGTGCACCCGTTCATGGAGAATACGGCCTTCAGCGGTCAACCTGTTTTCCACCCAGAGCTGTTCAATATGAATCAGGGCACATTGCCTGGGACAAAATAGCAGATGCTGGAGGGCCGAAAGCATGAGCAGGTCGTCTTCATTGTATTGATTAGCCATAGATCTCATTCAAAAAAAGTTGACACAGTACCAATATGCAGTACTATTTGTTAATGAAACGTAAACACATGAAGACTCTGGAGCTAATCTTCAAACGCCCCACCAGCGGCAACATAAAATGGACGGAAATAGAAGCCTTGCTCATTGCCCTTGGGGCTAAATTGACTGAACGACAAGGCTCGCGCATTGGTGTACGATTATTTAACGACCGTCGGGTCTTCCACAGACCCCACCCTTCGCCCAACACGGATAAAGGCGCTGTGGTCAGTCTAAAAAAATGGCTCAAAGAAAATGAGGTGCAACCATGATGAACACGATGGAAATTAATGGTTTTAAAGCAACGATCAATTACGATCCCGATATCAATATGTTTCGCGGAGAATTCCTCGGTCTTAATGGCGGCGCTGATTTTTATGCCAAAGACATTGAAGGTCTTCACAAAGAAGGCGAGATATCCCTGCAGGTCTTCCTTGAAATGTGCGAGGAAGAAGGTATTGAACCACGGAAAGAATATTCTGGAAAATTCAACCTTCGTGTTCCCGCAAATCTCCACGCCGAAATCGCCTCTCGAGCCGCAGCTACCGGCAAAAGCCTCAACCAATGGCTGGTTGATCTGCTCAGTGAAAATATCCATGCTCATGACTGAAAAAACTTCCCCACTGCTGAATTAAACGGTGTCCATGATGTTGAAATTGTTGACTATCATCACTAAAAAGGTCCAACCATGCGTGACTTCCCGCCTGTTCATCCCGGCGAAATTTTACTGGAAGAGTTTCTCAAACCGCTGAATATCAGCCAATACCGTTTAGCCAAAGACATTAATGTCCCGGCAATGAGAATCAATAAAATATGCCGACAACAACGGGGCATCAGCGCCGACACCGCCCTCAGGTTCTCCCGCTATTTTGGTAACTCCGTACAATTCTGGATGGGCATTCAAACCCAGTATGAAACGGAAACGGCCAAAGAAAAACTGGGAGACCGCCTGGCAAAAGAGGTGAAAATTCGCGAACTGGCAGCCTGAATCCATGGGCTTGGTTGATCTTCTCAGTAAAATTGTCCATGCTCATGATTGAAAAAACTTCTCCCCTGCTGGGTTAAGTGGTTCCACCGGTATCTTTTCCACCAGCACCAGTATGCAAATTCTGCATACTGCACTTGTGTCTCATTCAGATTTCAAGGTATGATTCTTCCTGGCCCGCTGTTTTTGCCGCACCTCTTCCACCAAAGCCAGAGATTCATCCCAGGCCTGTTCACAGAACAAGGTAAAGGGCTGCAACGCATCCGGATTCGGCAACAATGAATCTCCTGCCTTTATCTGCCCAGCAGAAAAATGATAGGCAGACAAGGCATCAATATACTGTTTGCGCTGTTCTTTTGGGATGATAACAGGAGGCAATCCAGACTTCAGGATTGGAATATTGGCAATCAGCCTGGCCAAACGACCATTCCCATCAAAAAAAGGATGGATACGAACAAAGGAAACATGCAGCCGAACATAAGCGGTTAGCGCCTGTTGCCTATCGCCCGGCTTCAGGGACTGATCAATTCCCCTGTACAGCTCAAACCAGCTTTCCATCAGTGAGGGAATGTCAACAGGTGCTCCGTATTCAAAGATAACCTGCTTATCGTCAACAACAGCAACGGTGGAATTTGGTTCATTTTTCCATCTGCCGACAGGTTTATACACATCTACGATCACCTCGGCCTGCACCGCCGTGTGCAAAGAAAACAACTCGTTTTCCGTAAAAGATGTCTCGTTTTGCACCAAATCATAGATCAAATCAATGGCCCTGGCATGACCGACCACCTCTTCATGATCCTTCAAAAGCTTACCGGAAATGGTCAGCCTTTCTTCCAGCACAAAGGCAGTCTCGCTAAGGGTGAGAGTGTTGCCTTCAATGGCCGTGGATGTATGAGTCCACAGATTGCGGAGCTGGATTAATAGGGCTTTGCGGAGGTCTTTGTCGAGACCGTTGAGGAAATTGAGCATTGGTATTTGCCTCTGTTTGAGTCTTATGGGAAAAGGTCCAACGGATCACAAATATAGTGTGAAACAGAATTTCAGATCACAGCACATCCTGTATTCACAAAATCCTCTATACTTAAAATATATTTCATGATGCCCAGCAGATCAGCATCATAAAAATCTTCATTGCAGGCTTCCGCCTCTGCCGGTTCATCCCCACGTCTGTGGGGAACATGAAACAAAAATACGGCCGCAGCCCAGCCGGTCCGGTTCATCCCCACGTCTGTGGGGAACATTTAATACCACTTA
>JAGHCC010000074.1 GCA_021160685.1 Desulfobulbaceae bacterium
CAGGAAAGACGGCCTGAGTTGGCAGCAGCAGTACCGGACAAAAGACCCGGGGCAAAAATCAGTTTATTTTTAGGTCCCAAAGGGTGACAGGTGGGAGAGACTTCAGCAGCCACAATTGTGGAAGTGAGTCCACGGCCTCCATGCCCTGTCCAGTCAGCAGGAACGTCTTCAATGGAAGTAGAAAGATCCGTCATGTTTACACGAAAAATTTTGTCAGCCATAGTGTCTCCTTAAGCTGTGTTGATGGTAAAAATTATGAGCTCAATAATATATAAATTCTCCGTAATTTCTCAAAAAGCTGTGGCAACCTATAAGCAAATCCCCCTCAATCCCCCTTTATTAAAGGGGGAGGTTGTCGGTATACCACCACTTATTGAGAAGTTACAATTCTCCTGCAAAAGGAACAAGAAAAATTCTTGTTACACTGTCTATTGTTCATAAAGATGCTACCGGTTCATGTTTTCCGGTTGCTTAATATTGATTTTTACGAAGTTCCTTGAGGTCATGATAATAGGCGAGCGGTAAAATAAATTTGGCACTGACCACTAGCCCAAGTCCCAGTAAGACAGTACCCATGATCGGAATCGCGGTAAGCCGATTCGCATAGAAAGAAGTCAGCAACAAAGTCCCCCATAAAAAAAACTGCCCGAGTAAAAGCTGTACATTCTGAGAAAGAGCATAAATCACCCAGAAATTATCCGACAGAACAGAACGGCTCCCATTTCGAAGTGAAATCTCAATAATTTTGAACCAGGTTCGTCCTTCGAGAATCTGGGCCGAGCCATCAAAAACATGGTGTAAAAAATAGAAAAAAACCAGGAGATAGTTACACCAGGACAAGTCGTAAAAAAGCCATTTAAAGACTGGCGGAAAACAGCAAAAAAGAAAAACCCCACCCAAAGCCTGACCGCAGCCGACTCCGATCTGGGCCTTAACGAGACGCGGCACCTGAAGCGCCGAAGAAAGTGACGATTCAAGATGATCGATAAAGCCGGATGTATAATTACTGCTGATTACCGAAATACCGGGATAGGTAAATTTGACCGCAACCCCGAGCATCGCCGCCACCTTAAGCTCACTTTCAGCCATCGTAAACATGGTGTAGAGGACTACGCCCTCCATCATATTTTTACCGACAGTATAAAGAATATTGCCAAGTTCACCAAAACGATACAGAGGTGCCTGAACAAAAGCCTGAATATAGAGTTTTATTTTCCCGGCCAGTTTCGGCACCCGGTACTCTCGACCCCGCTCTCCGGCTTTATCTGTCATCAAAATATGTATGAACGGTATGGAACATAAGGAAGAGACCGACAACCGCAAATCACTCGACCATGAACAATCCACGGTCATCGGTCAGACACTGAAGAGTGCCTGAAGTTACAATTAGATATTCAATTATTCAGACTTCATTTTTTGCAACAGCCGCATGGTTTCAGCAGCGGCATCCTCAGGTGGCAGAGCAGTATCGGAGATGCCGGAAATAACCCTGACGATTTCATGATTGACCTTCTTCTCCTGCCAGACCTTACCCTTTGGGGTAGCAATATAAACTGAAAAGTTATGATGACCGCTGCCGGGCCGTTCACCAATTATATTGATGAGGGTTGCGGCCTTGGCCGGATCCCCTTTGGCAAAAAGCACATTACCGATCGCATAACCTGCCCTGACCCGACCACTTGTAACAACGATATTCTTCTCAGAAACGGTCAAGCCAGCGGCTTTAAGATCTTTGGTCAGGGTCGAAAGATAGGGCAACAAATGCCCTTCGTCCATGAGCGCTTTTGCATTAAGACCATCGGAGATGACGATTTGAACATCTGGATTGTTGCCATCCCAGGAGGCGCGGAGTTTCTCCAGAGTCGCCACCGCAGCCTCACTCAACACTTCGCCACTGGCTGGTGCTGCGATGTACTCTGCTCGATCCTTTGATTTTGTGGAAATCTCAAGAGTGTTGGGGATGGTTTTCACAAATTCCGGAGTAAACTCAGCCCACAGAGAAATCTTGGCATCATCATAAAGAGCATGAATTCGCTTATTCAGTTCAGGTTCGATATCGGAAATTTTCTCTCCGTGTCCCAGAGCCAAATCCACCCCGCGACCGACAACCTCTTTTATTTTCGTGTTTCCTTCGGCATAAATCTCCTCCTTGGAGCGTTTGTCGCCTTTGGCAAGAAGGTATTGATAATAGACCCAGATCGGATCACCTGCATGTTCCGTAAATTTTCCTGCCTCATCAATAATTTGTATCCGTTTAAAAAAGTCCCACATGGCATCATTAACCTTGAAACCAAATTCCTCTCGCAAGCGGACATGATCCTGAAAACTGGTGGTCAGGTAACTGAGCATGGGATCATTACGGGTAGGCAGGGCCATCAGATAAGCCGGGTTAGCCGGCACAATCTGATCCTGGCACCACTCAAGGTCATCAAGGCTCACGGTCATATGCAGGGTCGAACAGATATCAAGTCCGTGGACAAGTCCATGCAGTTTACCCATGACAATATCTTCGAGACAGCAGCGAACCAGTTGTTCACGGGAAGTAAAGACTTCAGGGCCGATGAAACCGGCGACATCGTTAACATGCATCCAGGCGCCTTTGGGCTGAACCTTTTCAAGCTCCTGCTCAATAGCCCGGGAAAGGCCGTATTTACGCGACTCATGCACTACCATATCAAAACCGTTACCGGCCCCGTTGGTAAAATCGGCTCCCTGACCGGTCTCAAAGTAAAGACCGTAATGCTGACCTTTACGGGACCTGGCATTTTCCAGCAACGATTCATTGCTGACCCCAAAAATAGTATTGGCCTGATCAGTACCAGCCACACTCTGGAAAAATAGTGCCGTTGATCCAGGATATTTCTTTTCGACCTTCTCCTGGACATCGATATGAGCCAGAACACACCAGGGCATCGTCTTTTCGAGCTTAAAAGTCTTCAGAATATCAGACAGCGCATTTTCAACGGAGTGAACACTCTCGACACTGCTGTCAACCGGATTATTACCAAGTAAAAGATCACCGGTGGCAAAAGAAAAGGCGTTAAAGACCTGCCACTGGATATCATCGCGATTATCAGTAGGAGAGTTGGGCTGAATCCGGGCTGCAAGATACCCTTTAGCACCCAGGTTGGTACCGGGCAGGATATTAAAAATTTTCTGTCCCACCTGTGTCAATTCAGCATTGCTCATCAGCTTTGGGACACATGCGATCACATCGCTATTCAAGCCAAACATGATTCCCTTGATATCGGCCTCATTTTTGGTCAGGATAAACTCCTTGAGTTCACCCATGGTCATCTTTTTGACCTTTTCATATTGGGCCTGATCAGTTGTCTTCCAGATCAATTTCTGCAACTCATCGACAAAAAGAGGATGCTCGTGGATATCTTCAATTGTAGTATTGGCCAACAGCTTACGCGCATACTCCCTGGTCGTATCGTCATCAGCCGCAACCTTAATCGTAGCGTCTCCTTCCTTGAAAGGGTTGGCTGCTCCAATGACTTGCTGGTAAAGGGTCTGGTCAAACTCGCCTTTTATCCGATCGACATAGGCAAATACATCTTCATCACTTTTGATATCTTTAATAGTCACCGCCCCGGCCAAAGAGGCTAAAGAAACTATCATAAAAATGATCGGAACAGAGATCCCCAAGATTTTTTTTACAGCAAAATTGCGGTGCATGTGCTCTGTACACTTCATAGCCGTACCTCCCTTTTGATCTAAATTACTCCATAGAGACCTTCCGGAAAAAAATCTCTCAAACGTTGATGGTGTTCAAGGTGCCCTAAAATGAAAAACTCACGTTAACGCCACCATAAACATAGGTGTCATCGTTACCGTATGCATTGTCTTCAATACTGTCCCTGATGTCTGAATCAAGCAAAGTGGTAACGGTCAGCATTGGTATGATAGCAATAGTATCAGTTGCCCTAAACGGCACTTCTACACCGATATTGAAATCGACAAAGGCGCTGTCATCAGATCCGAAAGAGGCGGAATTGTAATCGCTGTCAGCGTAACCTATACTACTGGAGAGGTCGATGTCCAATCTGTCGTTAATCGAAAAGGAATATCCGATGGCAAAATTTGCGTAGAATCCGTTCACTTCATTGAAATCATAGTAAAGGGTAAATGAGGGTTGGAACAGGACGTCATAGGACGTGGCAAGATATACTTCCTGGGTATCCTCCGCATCATCCCAGTTGGGGTATAAATAGTCGATAAGGCCGACGCCAAGTGTCAATTTGTCGAAAGAGTGACTGTAATCGATGGTCAGATCTATTTCGGTAAACTGCCAGGCCCGGCTATCACAGTCACTGGTATAGACACACTCATCTTCGCCAAAGTCGGTGAGATCCATGTTGCCCCATAAATTAAAGGAAAAACCACTGGAGGCAAGCGTCAGTGAAGGCTGCAGAACCGCATCTTCATTAATTTCCATACCGCGCCATACATATTTACTAACAATAGGGATATCAAGGTCTACATCAATTTTTGACTCCTCAGCCAGAACCGGTGAGGAAAGAGTGTTTACAGCTATAAAAACCAGAATTACTAATCCCAGCCTGCTACGCAAATTTTGGAACATCTTTGCCTCCTTGAAAACGAGTGATAAGTGATAAATAATCGTTTTGCAGGTCAACGATCCAAGTGAACGGACAAGAGGTTTTTAAACTATTTTTTTATCAGCCGTCGCCTTAGATGATAACCTTACTCAACTATGAAAACTTTTCCACAAATACTTCCCAAAATCAAAACATCCCCTGGCTTCCGAGACGTTACTCTCCGTATTGATCTGACGACGGAGTCCAAAGTCTTGGTTTGTTGTGATATGCCGGGCAACTCTTATTTTCGTTGTTGTTTCGCTTCCGTCCACATTTCGGCGAAAGCCGTGACCGTTTTTTCATCCATAACTTGCCAGAGAGCCACGGTTTTAAAGTAATCGTTATCACCGACATGAAAGATTTTACGTTCAGTCTCGGTTAGCAGGTCAGCCACATTGTCTACGGCCGGTGCAACTCCCTGGGCGTGGACAACATCGACCTGGCGCTCCGGCGCAAGCATAAAATTAATCCATTCCTCACTGAGACGTTTTGTCAAACCTTTAGCGGAGCTGGTAATGCACCAGTAATCAATCCAGGCTGTACCACCCTCTTTCGGCGTTGCCAAAAGCCATTTGCCCCCTTTTAAATTAGCTTTCTGAACCGCAAATCCCCAGCTGGTCGCCAGAGAGAGCTCGGGGAATTCATCGGGATTGGCCGCTCCATCCCAGAGACTTTTAGCATTTTTTACAAGCTGGTTAAGCCGAGCCTGTACTTTTTTTTGGTCCAGTTTGGAGATATCAAAGATATCCTCATATCCATAACCCAGC
>JAGHCC010000151.1 GCA_021160685.1 Desulfobulbaceae bacterium
GCATTCAGCCAACCCAATTTTACCAGTGGCAGAAGGTGTTTTTCGAGAACGGAGCGGCAGCTTTTGAGAAAAGCCCTGATGGGTGCTCGCTTTAAAAGATGTGACATATTCATGAAATTACTTCTATTAGTCCGATAATTATAGCATGGATTACAGAAATTTCTTACAGGAGTATGTCCCATGCCGGCAAAAATAATCGAACAAGATAGTAACAGGATTACAATACAGTTTACAGTCGAATTGACTGGTCAGATGCTAGATGATGAGCAGGCTTTGCAACAATCTCTCAACGAGGCAGGGCAAGCCGCCATGATACCAATGATAAAACAGTTTGACACTAACGGTGAGCCCATACGAGTCAATGGAGTCAAACACACCATGAAAAGTTATGCCCCACAGGACTATGAAACGCCATACGGTCCCGTACAACTGGAGCGTTATACTTACCAGACAAGTAAAGGCGGACGGAACTATGTCCCACTGGAAAACGAGGCACGTATGATCTTAAACTCGACACCGAAGTATAGCCAAATTGTTTCTGGAAAATATGCTCGTTTCGGAGCGGATGCGATATGTGAAGACCTTCTCGAATGTAACGGAAGAAAGTTATCTCGTAATTATGCCAAGAAGCTCAGCGATTTTGTGGGAACCGTGGCACAATGTCATGAAAGCGAGTGGGAATATGATCTGCCGGAATTTGATATTCCCGTCGCATCTGTTGGTATTGGCCTTGACGGCACCTGCATGCTCATGCACAATGACGGCTGGAGAGAGGCAATGAGCGGTTCTATTGCCTTCTATGACTCTGATGGTGAGCGTTTACATACGATCTATTGTGCTGCGACCCCGGAGTATGGTAAAGAGAAGTTTAAAGAAAAGTTTTCTCGTGAAATTAAGCGTGTAAAAAAGAAACTTCCAGAGGTTTTGTATGTGGGTGTGGCGGACGGGGCAAAGGACAATTGGATTTTTCTTAAAAAACATACTAAACGTCAGATTTTAGATTTTTACCATGCCAGAGAATATATCAGCAAAGCAGCCACCGCCATTTTTGGGCGAGATAAAAAAAGCAAAGATATATGGGTCAATGACTGGAGCCACAGATTGAAACATAAACGAGGTGCTGTGGGCCGCCTTCTAAAGGAACTGGAATTTCAAAGAGCCAATCTCGATAACAAGAATTTCATCGAACGCGATGAAGAAATTCGTCAGGTTATAGTGTATTATACTAATAATAAGAACAGGATGAGTTACACAAGCCACGCAAAGCAACATCTGCCTATTGGCAGTGGCGTTACGGAGGCAGCTTGTAAGACTGTGGTCAAACAACGAATGTGTGTTTCTGGTTCTAGGTGGAAAAATGACGGAGCCAGTTGCGTTCTGGCTTTGCGAACATTGAAACTTACTAAAGGCCGTTGGAATCAGTTTTGGGGCTATGTTATGCGACATGGGAGTACATTATATTAAGCGAGCACCCGTCGGACAGGCTCTAAGATAACGAAAAAACGATTGGAACAACTTGCTCTATGTGCGGAAACTGCATGAGGTGACGGAGAGGGTTTGTAGGGAGAAGATTGAGAGTTTTGCTTAGGCAAAGGAGGCAGACCAGACAGACACGAACGGGCAATGACATTGATATGTCATGGCGATGCGTACACCCTTAGAATATAATACGGCCCCGGCTGGGGTTATGTGTCTTCCATTTGGAAATTTTCCAAAGAAGGCGGAGCAACCAGCCGGGGCCGTGGTTTTTGCTTGGCCCCGGCTATGGTTTTGCGTTCTGTGTTTGGAGGCTTTCCTAAAGAAGTGGAAAGATCCCAGCCGGGGCCGTAGTTGTTCATTTTTTTATGCTATTCATTCACAATTCACTCAACATAGTTGCACACAAATCCCCCAACCATATACGCGTACACGATAACTGAAACACATATACAGCCCCGCCCGTCCCCAAAGGAACACCGCCGGTTCTCACGCACCGGACGGGCCACAACCACCCCCACTAAAAACGCAAAAGACCAACAGCGTCCCTTGATTATAGCCATGCTATAGACAAAAAACCACCGCAGCCACCTCAATTCGCTATTCTCATAACCTTTCGGTCACAAACTCCTGATTTCGTCGGAAGCATTGTAAAGCTTAGCGATTCAATTGTACTCAATTGTCAGTTGACCTACTTATTAAGATTCAACTGCTCTACAGGATACAACATTGAGGGGGGCATGTCAAGTCTTTTTTTTGGGTTTTGCGAAAAATTTTTCTTGATTGCCTAATACTACAGCGCCACATAGTTGTTTTCGGACTTAAAAACCGCGTTCTTGATGTTGATAATGAGGTTGGTGAGCTGGCGAAAGGCCTAAATGGCGATGCAGTATTGATGGGGGGCATTACATGGCCGCCAAGCTCAAAAGCTAAGAGAGGCTTTTGATGTTGCTTTCGATCTTTTTGTAGCTCTCTTGACGCTTTCGTTGAGAAATATAGTGATGCAACAATGCCAGTAACGGTAAAAATAGAAATAGTTATTTGTGCAATCGAACTCCAATTCGGCAAAGGCAGACTGTTTGTTTTTGTATAAGAAGCCTACTTTGGCATGGAGTCACTTCGACTATTTTGTAGTATGGCGGGGCCAAGATGTTAAGTGATTTGCTGAATAATTTTGTGATTTTGTCGTTGTATTTGGTGTGAAATGCGAGAGAAAAAAGTAATTGCCTACTTGACAAAAACGGCTGAAATCGGATATAATGCGGGTGCTTTCATGGAATCTGAGTCTTCTGTGGAAGAATATAAGCCTCCGGCTGGCATGGGATTCTGAGTCCTGTGCCGGCCACTATTTTGCGCATTTGTATGTAAGATTTCCGCAGTGGTTTTGCTCCTTTGCAATGACGGAACAAATGGTGTGTCGCCGGTCTGCTGTTCCTTCTACTGTCCGAGCCAAAGTACCTGGACTCGTGGCGTGGTGGCCCATTTTTCCAATTGCCTTTGGATGTTCAGCGGATTTTCCATGGTTTTCGCCTTGGCTGAAAGCATTTGCCTGATAGTCGGAGGCTTTACGAACTTGACCACCATAGGATCCTTCAGTTTCAACTCCTGGGCCAGGTCGTCGATAACGTCATCGAGAAAACCAACCTCATCGATGAGCTTATTCTCTTTGGCGTCAGGTCCGTCGAACACTTCGCCGTTGGCCAGCGGCCAGACTTCTTCGGTGGAGATTTTTCGACCCTCGCTTACCACTTCGACAAAACGAGTGTGAATTTTGTCGATATCCTCCGATATTCTAATCATCTCTTCTTCGGTCGGCATACGGAAAGGAGAGCCTCTGTCCTTAAACTTCGAACGGGTGGATTTTATAACGATCGGCTCGATACCGAGTTTTTCCTTCAGGGTTTTTTCCACTACCATGAACATTGATATGACTCCGATACTGCCGACAGCCGAATTGGTCTGCGCATAGATTTTATCAGTCGCGGCAGCGGTCCAGTAAGCTCCGCTGGCGCCGACCGACTGAATTGAGACATAAACTTTTTTTTCGGTTTGCTCTCTGAAATTGCGGATATATTCGTTCATCATTTCCGATGGCGGCACATAGCCTCCGGGACTGTTGACTACCAATACTACGCCTTTTACCGTTTCGTCCTTAGCGGCGCGTTTCAACATGCGTCGCATCTGGTCAGCGGTTCCCATATCAATTGTGCCCTGCAGATCGATCAGTGCGATTTTGTTTTCTTTTTCGCCGGTGCGGTACACGTTAGTCTGCAGGTCGTAGCTGATGAGAATCGCTAAATACACATTCAAAACGAGCGAACTAATCAGCAACAGTACAAAAAAGTACTTCAGCAGTGCGCCCGAAAAACGTTTCTCGCTTTTCTGAGGCGGTCCTAAAGCAGACATATACACTGGTATCGGATGCGGCGGCGACACCGGCGAGGGTGCCTTGCCGGCGGGAACCTTTGGCAAAGAGTTGTTATCGTTGTCATTCTGGTCCATTTCTATGCTCCTATCGAATAAATTGATCGTATTTCAATAATCCATTTACTGCCACGGCTGACAACCGCAAAATTGGCTTTTTGCCAGCCCGCTGACAACCGAGACTTTCACAATTTGCCTCAATATATCACATTGACGCTCGATTACCACCCAAAAAAA
>JAGHCC010000254.1 GCA_021160685.1 Desulfobulbaceae bacterium
GTCTGGCTGATCCCTTCCCTCTTCAACACCTTCAACACCGTCATCCCAATTATCTTCACATCCAGTCACACCGACCAATGATCCACATACCACACATCGTACTTAAACTTATCTTCCCAACTAATAGCATTTCGCCCATTAACCTGCGCCCAGCCTGTGAGGCCCGGTTTCACCTCATGCCGTCGTGCCTGTTCAGGCGTGTAGCGATCAAGATATTGCATCAGAAGTGGCCTCGGACCCACGACACTCATATCTCCCTTTATAATATTTAATAATTCAGGCAATTCATCAATACTCATCTTCCGCAAAAACCGCCCTATAGGAGTCAACCGCTCCCCATCCGGCAACAGATTCCCCTCATCATCCCGCCCATCAGTCATAGTGCGAAATTTATAAATAGTAAAAGGTCTGCCGCGCAGCCCCGGCCGCACCTGCCGGAAAAGGACCGGCGAGCCGATCTTAAGTCGTACCAGAATTCCAATAAGAACAAGAACAGGTGACAAAATAATCACGGAAGGAATAGAAATTGCTAGGTCAAAAAAACGCTTAAAGAAAGGGTGGCCGAAGACCGGAAACCGGAGACCGAGGGACGGAGAATGGGATCCGGATAACATTCTAAAATTTTTCCTTTCTGACCTTTATAAAATTATGAAGCATTGCTGAAATCTTCCTTGTCGACTCCAACAGCTCGTCACTGGTTACTTTATCAAAAACACCTATTTCTACAGCCAGATAAATTTGGGTCCTCAATTCAGAACAAGAACCTTTTGAAATATATAGAAAATGGACAAAATCCTTGTTTGTATTTCTCTCATAACCTTCCGCTATATTTGATGGAATGGAAACAGCAGCCCTCTGCATCTGGTCACGCAACCCATAATCACGACAAGCATTTAATGCCCGATATATTTAAGTGGCCAGCCGCATTCCCTCTTTCCAAACCTCAAGGTCTTCAAACTTGCCAACTTTTTGCCTCATCCCCCGTCCTCCCGTCTCCTGTCTCCGTTCTTCCTTCTTATTTTTGCGCCTTTGCGCCTTGGCGTGAGCCATTAATCTGCGTTCATCTGCGTTAATCTGTGGCCAATTATTCTTTTCTTTTTCTTTTATATTCTTGCGCCTTCTGCGACTTTTTGCGGCCAATTATTCTTTTGCATTCCATTCCACCCAATCAACAAACCTATCCGCCAATTCGATCCTGTCAAAATTTCTTTCAGCCACCCTGCGCGCATTTTTGCCCATTTCAGCCGACTCATCCCTGTTATCCGCCATATATTCCAGCGCATCCGCAAAGGCCACCGGTTTTTCAGGGGGAACAACCACGCCGCATTTATTCTCGGCGATCATGTCCGCAAGCCATCCCGGATAGTTGTTAAGAACAGGCAGTCCTGCGGCGATGTAGTCGAAAAACTTGTTAGGAGAAGTGCCGTAATAAAAAGCCGGAACATTATCAAGAATCATCATCCCCACATCCACCTGCTGAAGTAACTCAGGTACACGAGTTTTGGGAATTGGATCAAGGAATATGCAATTTTCCAATCCTTCATCTACAGCCCTTTGCTTCAAGTGTGGTTTAAGCTTACCGTCACCAACAAACAGCAAGGATATGTCAGTCCTGCCTTTTTCTTTAAGAACACCTGCCGCATCCAAAACAGCATCCAGGCCATTGGCAATACCATGAGCACCGATAAAAATGCATCGAAGACCCTTTTGAGGAACGCCTGGAACTAGATTTGCGTCACCTTCCTGCTCGTTCTTGCCGGGTTTAAATATTTCAGGATCACAACCATTAGGAATCATGGCAACCTTTTTGCGAGCGCCCGCCCCCTTTAGCATGCCTTTGCGGATGCCCGGAGACAGCGCAACCCCGGCATGCATGGCAGCATAGGAGAATTGTTCAAGGATTCCCATCCCCAGCAAGACGACCGGGTTTGAAACTACGCCCATGGCCTTTGGCAGCTCCGGCCAGAGATCCCTCACTTCAAAGACAAACCGCTTGCCCGGTTTCAGTATCCGCATAAAAATGCCGGGTATCCCCGCGGTGAGCGGGGTTGAGGTGGCAAAGAGTACATCATATTTTTCCTTCCAGGCAATATGGGTACTCTTTAATGCATACTTCAGGAAAACCAGGGCCCGCTTTGGCAGGCTGTCATAATTCGAATATACCAAATTGATCTCAATGACATCAATCCCATCTACCACCCCCCTGCGGATACCGTTTCTCCACTCTCCCTTGAGCCCTGTTTCGGCCATAAATCCTGAACCGCAAACCATTGTAACCTGGTGCCCACGGGCGATGAGCCTTTTGGCCATCTCATAGGAACGGGTTCCCGTGGAACCCTGGGGGGTTGAAAAATGCTGGTGGAAATATAGGATTTTCATTTAGAGTCATAGACCGTATATCTTTTTCTATCCATCAAAATCAAATTGAATCGTTGTCACAACCTTTTCCGGCGACAGACACCGTATTTCCAGCACAGGAATCAGGTGTTGCTCAAAGTAATAGAGCGACTCGGGCAGTTCTATCAAGTTCAGTACTACTTCACTATCTGCCGCAACAGTCAACTGTAGTGCATCGCATCGAAGGCGCATGCCATCCAGTTCCCAATCCCGAGGTGCCAAACGCCAGCGGAGTACGGCTTCATTATCAAAGCCGGACAGTTCGTCAATCACCCGCCAGCCATCCTGCTGACGACGCACTTCACGAATATGGCGTGCTCCCTGATAATCTGTATAGCCACTTTTCATAGAGCCATTCTCAGCATCAAATTCAAGCACATCAGGTTTAAGCCAGGCCCCAAATAGAAAACGACCTAAGCGGGGCATCTGATCCCGTTTATCAAAACAGGCTGTGCTATGACTTCCTGTGCAGGGAAAATAGTCCAGGCTCTTCTCATCTGCATTGTAACTGTACGTTCCCGCGTCCCTTATCCAGTTCACACCGTTATGCCACACATCCAGGTGCAGTGCATCAGCATGACTGGGTCGGAAACGATACACAGGCAGACGCAGCATGGCAAAGCCCGCATCATGTTTCAGACATGCATAGCCACCTTCGGCCATTAATGAGGATGCAGAATCTTCAATCGGCGGCAGCTCACGTATATCCACAGCAAATAGTTTCAGCAAAGGATGTTTGACTTCAACCGCCCATGCCGCCTGCTTGAGAAAGACTGCAGCGCTAAGTTGTACGCTGGGCCTGAAATCACGGTAGTTTGCTTCTTCAAGATTGAAGAGACAGGCTCCGTCGTTAGCACCCAGGTTTGGTGCGTCACCGCTCCTGCTGTCTGTCATCCTGTGCAGCCATAAAACCGCCAACTTTACATGCGCATAATAGGCAGCGCTGAATTCACCAACCCTGAAGCGTGAGCGCAGCAACTCGGTCAGCGACAAAACATCCAGCATCAGCCGGTGGTAGGTCACCGATTGCTGGGAAAAGCTGCCATCGGCCATTATCAAATTCTTTACCCGGTTTTCCAGCCAATACCGACCTTGACACGCCCATTTTTCACCATGCCTGCGTTGTTTTTTATCGCCATGCAATATCAGGTAATGCCCAGCAACAAATAAGGCCGAGGCCTCGCTAATGCCATGGTTATTATCCTGGGCCATGGCATAACGCAGGGTAGGAAAGATTCTCTTTAGATGGATTTCCAGGAGCTGCAGAAATCCCGGCTGCGGCTTATCAAAACATTCATTAATGGCCAGAGCAGCTACCAGTAAATTAAGACACCGTAATGATGCCTCCTGGCCGCATTTCCAATTGATCCCGCCATTAACCGGATTGCGCAAAGCCCAATCCCGCAACCACAGTTCCAGCCGTCCAAGGGCTGCATTATTCCCACAGCGATATTCCCAGGCCATGCGCGGCAACCAGTCAAAACGGGAAGCATCCCAAACCGTTTTGATATCTCCAAGTTCCGGTATGAAATCAGGAATCTCTGTCCAATGACGATCAGGAGCATCGTATCGCGTTTTGTTCCAGGGATTAACAAACCAATCAGGGGGAGAGGAGACTTGCTGATTGTGATAGGAAAAATAGCTGAGAGGCACGCGGTCTCCGCTATCGGCTGCGCTATCAGACAAAAACGGGCCGTACAGCGGGATACCGATGGGAAACCGATAACGATAATAGCCGATATGTTTATTGAACCTGTAAGCGGCTACCGTTGCAACATTTCCAAGGCCAAGCCGACGCCAGGTTTTCAGCTTAAGCCAAAAATTATTCATCTCTGAGCACGTAACTGCCGGAAGGATTTAAGTTCAACAATGACAGATGGATCCCGCTATTTTGTCATCTGCCGCCAATTTATCTTTTTATCTTTTTATCCTTGCGCCTTTGCGCCTTTGCGTGAGACATCTTTTTCTTTTCTTTTCTTTTTTCTTTTTCTATAAATATATCTGCGTGCCTCTGCGTCTTTCTGCCGCTAATAATTGCTTTTTTTGTTTTTGCGTATTTTGCGCCTTTTTGTTTACCCAGTTAAATCTCTGTTGCCTTTATTTAACCGGGGCGGCTAATTATTCTTTTTCTTTTTTTCGCGAAGCGATGACACTTTTTTATTCGGTCAGGTCGACCGAATAAATGTCCGTGTGAGTCCGTGTGGGTCTGTGGCTAATTCTCGTATTTTTTGTTTACCCCGCCTGCCCCGTAGCTCCGGGAGATGGTACTGGGGTTAAATCTCTTTTGCATTTATTTAACAGGGGCGGCAATTCAAAATCGTTTCAATCACCCGCTCCAAATCCCCCTCAATTTTCCATTGATTAAAGCTCGTTTCTTTCCTTCCAATTAAAAATCCAAAATTAAAAATCGCCATTCAATTGCTGTTTTGTCAAGAATGAAGACCTGACCCCTTTGTTTTCTTCCTGGTTGAGCAGGGGAGTTATTTGAGAACTTAGCCGGTAAATTTGACAACAATCTGATTATCAAAGCATTTTTTTAAGGCACAAAGCATCTGAGTTGTAGAGGTAAGAAAAAAACTCTTGACAATGACGACCAGCATACTTAGTATTGATATTGGAGGCTTTAATGGCGAAGGCTGTCATTGCCTTTTTTTTATTCTTCATACCTTGATGTCAGAAGATCGTCGATTATGGCGAAGCTCCAGACCGCAAAATTTTCCTGCCCATTTATTTCCCGTGTCGCTCGATAACGGAGTTGACACACTTGATCAGCCAGTTGCTGTAACTCCGGTCTCGCAGGTTCGGGCATTGAACCCACCTGAACGCCCCACGATGTGATGTACGCAACCAAATCGGCAATCTGAATAGCGGTGGTCAAATCGCTGTGCACAAAAAAAGGTTCCGGGATAATGTTGGAAGAGCGCATTCGGCCCTTGGCTGTTTTCAAAAAATAGGCCTCCATCTGATTGACCAAGAGATGGCAGCGGGATTTTTCCAACTCGTCAAAAACAACCACCCCCATAGGTCCTGACGGCCTGTCCTCCAAGTAGTAAAAAAAACGTTCAAACAAAAAGGCATAGTCTTTGCGCAAAAAATCACCCCCATGGGGCCGCTCTGAGGCATTGTTGATAATGCTTGCAAAGGCACGAACCCGGTGTTGAGAACAAAGTTCAAGCAGACCCGAAACAAACGCTATTTTGGCCTGGCCAAGAGCACTCAATTCCAATCTACTCACACTTTTTCTCACAGCAGGATCCTCTGATTGCCCTTTTTTCAGACAAGAACATACGAGTTCCCGGCGCTCGGGGGCAGCAATAGACTCAACCTGTCCGGCCAGACGGAATGTTTTGCGCTTTAGGAGCTTTTTGCCCTTGAGCTCCAGCTTACCTTCAGAAATCCGCATTCCGAAAACATCCTGCTCAAGTGTATGGGTCCGCTGAACGAGATTCCATAGTTCACTATCCTGAACAGCAATACCTGCCAAAACCTCATGCGGGGACGCCTGCCGATCTTGCCCGCTTTCGTCTATGAACAAGAAATAGCCCAATTTGCCTCCGTGCTTTGCTGCTTACTTAATCAAAATCACGTTCCCAGTCCTAAGACTCTCCCGAGCCGCGAACGTCACCCTCGTGGTTATCACCAAACTTTCAAAAACAGTTGCCGCAGATAAACGCAGATACAAAAAAGAAAACCATCTGCGTCCATCTGCATTCATCTGCCTGCCCCGTAGCTTCGGAAAATGGTACTGGGGCGGATAGAATAGCTCATGAAACCTTGTAATCAGAATTCCAGCCTTGCTCGCTTTTCATCTTCCTCGCTAATGACTTCGCCAGATTTATCAGCTTACTCTCAACCCCATAATGCCTCGCGCCAAGACGCAAAGACGCCAAGATTTTAAAGATTTTAAACAGAACCATTATATCGCTTTTCTTTGCGTCTCTGCGTCTCTGCGCGAGTCTATTCTTTTATTCTTCCAGATTGTTTACTGCCCTGGTGATGCCATGTTTCATTAGTGCTTCCCCAAAATTGAGGAGATATCCTAATTTGTGGTCTGTAAGGCGAAGGTAGGTCTGAATCTGCTTTTTGTGCGCTGCAGTCACCTTTTCGACGGACTTCAATTCAAGAATTACCCTATTTCATTCTCAGTCATAATTTAATTACCCTTCTCTCTTTGCGTCTTGGCGGCTTTGCGCGAGGATTTATTTGATCCTTTATCTTGAAGGAGATCCCCTCTGACATCTGACATCTGACATCTGTCCCTTCACCGATCTCTGTTTTTTCGCGAAGCGATGACTATTTTTATCCTCCGACCTCTGATCTCCGTCCTCTGACCTCTGTCTCTTTCCGTCTGTGTGGGTCTGTGGCTAATCCCAAACAGTCCGTGGCTAAACAATAAATCTTTTAATCTCAGCCTTTGGATGAGTGAAATTAATCAGCAAGCCGATCTTATATTCCGTAGCTTTAAGATAATTGAGAAGTTGAGCTTCGTGGATCTTCTGAAGTTGATCAACAGCCTTGAGCTCAATAATGATCTTGTCCTCAACCACAATATCAGCAAAATACTCCCCAACAACTTCATCCTTGTATTTAACAGTAATAGGTACCTGGCCTTCCGCCTTTAAACCGCGCTTATGGAATTCCACGAGCAGTGCTTTTTCATACACCTTCTCAAGAAATCCAGCGCCAAGAACCTTATTCACCTCAAAGACAGCGCCATTTATCGTATAAGTTATATCGTTGATTTTCTTAGGCATTACTCTTTTTTTCGCGAAGCGATGACA
>JAGHCC010000298.1 GCA_021160685.1 Desulfobulbaceae bacterium
GGGAACAGAGCTTGCCGAATTTGGCGAGATGAAAGAGGCCGGTGTCGTTGCCCTGTCGGATGACGGCAGGCCGGTGGCCAACAGCCAGCTTTTACGCCGTGCCCTGGAATACAGCGCAAATCATGATTTATTGCTCATTTCCCATTCAGAGGAAATGAGCTTAAGTGAAAATGGCGCAATGAATGAAGGCGCGCTCTCCACCCGACTCGGCCTGAATGGAATTCCTCATCCCGCCGAGGAAATTATGATCTACCGGGATATGGCCCTGGCCAATTATGTCAAACGGCCGATTCATATTGCCCATATCAGCACCAGGGAATCGGTCAGTCTGATCAGAAGGGCGAAGGCCAAAGGCTGGCCCGTGACAGCTGAAACCACACCCCATTATTTTACCCTGACTGAAGAGGCTGTGGGTCAATATGACACCCGTGCAAAAATGAATCCGCCGTTACGGACTGATGATGACGTGAAGGCGATTAAAGAGGGCCTGCGGGACGGAACCATTGACGCTATTGCCACTGATCATGCGCCCCACAGTACACGGGAAAAAGATGTTGAATTTGACCAGGCCGCCAACGGCATTATAGGCCTTGAAACGGCCGTATCCCTGACTCTGGCCCTGGTCAGGGAAGGTGTCCTTACGCCGGATAAAATGGTCGAACTCCTGTCCATTCATCCGGCCCGGATTTTAGGCGTCAGCGGCGGCTCGCTTGCAATCGGGGCAACGGCTGATGTAACGGTGATCGATCCTGAAATGGAATTTATCTACAGTGCGGATAAAATCGTTTCAAAAAGCAAAAATTCACCCTTTATCGACTGGCAGCTCAAGGGCAAGGCCGTTATGACCATTGTCGGCGGCCGGGTGATGTTTCAAGAAGGATAGGCAAAGGGGCAAAAAATTATTGGTGGGAAACGGACTTCCGTCAATACAAGAGCAACATTTGCTACAATTTTTTTATATCAAGCAGGCTCCCCAACATCTCATCTTCGACCTGCAGCATCTTGATATTAGCCTGATAGAATCGCTTATTCAGCATCATTTGCGGAATTTCTTCCGTCAACTCCACGTTTGATTTTTCCACCAGCTCCGAACCCTCCGAAGTCTGCTCATAAACCTGCGGTCCGGGTGTCTCTATTCTGTGGACCTGCGGAACAATGCTCCGCCCCGTCCCTTCATGCAGAGTTACCTTTGTTTTTTTAAAACCGTCGGTGTTGACGTTGGCCGTATTATCGGCCACAGATTCCATTTTTTTCTGAAAGGCCTGCATGGCCGAAAGTGTAGAGTTGATGCCAGAAATCATGCCAATTGCCTCCCTGCCATAAAAAAAGATCAATACCGGCAGTAAAGTTTTTTACATTTTTTTGTCATCTTCACTTTCTTCTTCTATGTCTTTGCTATATCCACACTCTTTGTTTGCGCATTTGAGATGACGTCCCCGCTTCTTGGTCTCTTTTTCAAGCAAAAAAGGTGCCTGACATAGCGGGCAGGGGACATTTACCGGCTTATCCCACAGGGCATAGGTACATTTTGGATAGCGGTCGCAACTGTAAAAGACCTTGCCGCGCTTTGAAACTTTTTTAACAATATTCCCGCCGCATCCTTTCTCCGGGCATTTCACTCCGGTTTTTTCCGACTGAATATTTTTACATTCGGGATAGCCCGAACAGGCCAGAAATCGACCGTAGCGCCCAAACTTGTACACCATGGGCTTGCCGCATTTTTCACAAACCTCACCTGAATCCTCCGGCTCCTTCTTTTCCACGGGGATGATCTTACCGTCTGCGTCTTTTTTAAAATCCTGGGTGTTTTTACAATCAGGATATTTTTCGCAGGCCAGGAATTCTCCCATTCGTCCCCATTTAATGACCATCCCGCTCCCGCAGAGCTTGCAGACAATGTCAGTGGGAGTTGCACTGCGCTTCACTGACTTCATCTCCTTTTTGGCCTTTTCCAGGGTTTCCTTGAATGGATTATAAAAATCCTGCAGGATCTTGCGCCAGTCAACCTGTCCCTCCTCAACCTTGTCGAGATTTTGTTCCATGGAGGCGGTAAACTCGACATTCATAATTTCCGGAAAATGTTGGACCAGCAGTTCATTGACCAGTTTCCCCAGATCAGTGGGGCTGAATTTTCGTTGTTCCAGGGAGACATACTCCTTATCCTGGATGGTGGACAGGATGGCAGCATAGGTACTGGGCCGACCGACCCCGTTTTCCTCCAGGGCCTTGACAAGAGTCGCTTCCGTATACCTGGGCGGCGGTTGGGTGAAATGCTGTTTCGGCAACAGTTCCAAGAGATCAAGGACATCACCTTCTTTCAGATCGGGCAGGGTGACATCCTTGCCCGAGGCTGACGGCTTCGCACTGCTCTCCTCCACCGCCTCAACATAAAGGGTCATGAAACCCAGAAAACGCATGATTGAGCCAACGACTTTCAAACGATGCTTGCCGGCCTCAATCCGGACCGAAGTCTGATCATAAACGGCAGGAGCCATCTGGCTGGCAACAAATCTCTTCCAGATCAAGGTATAGAGAGAAAGCATATCCTTTTCCAGAAAAGGCGCCATTTTTTCCGGGGTCAGACTCACATCCGTGGGCCGAACCGCCTCATGGGCATCCTGGGCCGACTTTTTTGTTTTATATAAATTGGGTTTTTCGGGCACATAATCAGCGCCATGGGCCGTGGCAATATACTCACGAACCTGGGCCAGGGCCTGATCGTTTACCCTGGTGGAATCGGTTCGCATATAGGTGATCAGACCGGTGGGCCCTTCAGCGCCAAGCTCAATCCCCTCATACAGCTTCTGGGCCAGAGTCATGGTCTTTTTGGCGGAAAAACGCAATTTCCGATTCGCATCCATCTGCATGGTACTGGTAATAAAAGGCGGACTTGAAAATCGTCTTTTTTTCTTTTTAGTCACCTTGGAAATGGTGAAATCCGCTTTTTTTAAGTCCTCGACAATCCCTTTAACGGTGGCCTCATCAGAAATCTTATTTTTCTTGGCATCGACTTTTTTACCGGCAACCTGGTCCAATTGAGCAAGAAAAACAGGGGGCGCACCTTTTTGCAGTTGCGCGGTCACAGACCAGTATTCCTCGGATTTAAAGGCAAGGACAGCCTCTTCCCGTTCACAAACCATGCGAACCGCCACCGACTGGACACGACCGGCACTCAAACCCCGCCTCACCTTATCCCACAACAGAGGAGAGATCTGATACCCCACTAAACGATCAAGAATACGGCGAGCCTGTTGAGCCTCGAAACGATGAAGATTAATTTCGCTGGCATTGGCAATGGCATCAAAAATTGCTGTTTTGGTCAGCTCATGAAACAGAGCCCGGTGAAACGGCTTTTTAGCCGCTTTAAGCGCCTCGGCAATATGCCAGGCAATGGCCTCGCCCTCACGGTCCGGATCAGGGGCCAGATAAATTACATCAGCGTTTTTAGCGGCAGCTTTCAACTCACTGATGATTTTACCTTTGCCACGGATGGTGACATATTCCGGCTTGAAATCGTGCTCAACATCCACCCCAAGTGTTTTGACCGGCAGGTCACGGATATGACCCACCGAGGCCTTGACGGCAAAAGATTTCCCAAGATATTTCTGCAATGTTCTCGCCTTGGCGGGAGACTCGACAATAATTAATGATTTAGACATGTTTGTTTTACTTGTTGTATTGGTTGAACTAGTTTTATTGGTTTTATTGGTTTTATTGGTTGGACTGGCTGGATCAGCTCAATCAGCAGAACCGATAAAACAAATTCAACCAGCGAAAGTCAACCGGTAATTTTTTTTAACGCTTACCTTTCCTCTTTTTTATGAAACTGCTTACCCGGCAGCGCCTCCACAACTCCTTTCAACTCCAGCATCAACAGCAACTCACTGACCTTATGGGCTGGAAATCCGCTTTTGCTGATAATTTCATCAACAGTCATGGGATAGATATCAAGAAAAGTAAAAAGACGACTTTCTTCCCCGGAAAGCACTTTCCCCTCTTTGCCTTGTTTTTTCTCTGCTTGAGAAACATGCTGAGGGCCGGACCAGGGAAGTTCTTCAATAATGTCCTGAAC
>JAGHCC010000062.1 GCA_021160685.1 Desulfobulbaceae bacterium
GGCAGGGCCAAACTGACCGAGGAGGCTTCCTGCGGTGATCTGAACAGAGGTTCCGAGATCGGCCCATTTTGCGATGATCTCAGGGCGGGCGGCCAGGACAGGATGTCGTTCGGGGTGCGAGATGATCACACTGATCCGGCGATCGGCCAGCTGTCTTATCAGCGGCTCTATGTCGATAAACGCTTCGTGCGGCAGTTCCAGAAGGAGATATTTTCCTCGATCCGCAAGCGTGAGGACCGTATCGTCTTGCAGTAAGCGGAGCATCCGTTCATCGACCCTGACATCCGCCCCGGGCAGGACCGTCAAAGGAATGCCGGCCTCCTGTAACTGCCCGGTCCATTCGTCAACCGCTGTGCGCACCTGAGCCGCTTTGTTTCGACCATCGAATCGTCCGAGCTGATGCGGTGTTGCCACCACCGTTTTAATACCCTCTTCAACCAGGGCCCGGCAGAGGTTCAGGGCCTCGGGGCTATTAACCGGGCCATCATCCAGACCCGGAAGGCAGTGGCAGTGAATATCGATGAATGTCCGCATCGTTGACTTTCAACAGAGACCCTTAAAGGGTAACCCGGACAAGCCGGAAATTTTAAATGCTAATATCTAAATGCTATGTGCCGCGTCCAGACTCCGTCCCCGTCGGTGTCTTAGAAACCTTTAACCCTAAAGGAAAATCATCATCAACCGCTAACCCTCCAGAAACAGAGTTTTTTGAATAAACGCCCCCCAAAGCGTTCATTGTTACTTTTGGCTTTTTAAGGCCATCAGCTTGCCGAGCTGATCTTTTGTTTTTTTCAGCATGACGCTTGCCTGCTCTACGATCTTCGTTCTGAGCCTTTCTATGCCCTCTCGACTCGGAGATTTTTTTTTGCCAGATCTTTCTTTACAGGTTCCCGGTTTCCATACACATCGCCATATGCATACCCGTAGCCACTGGACCGCTTGCTGACATCGTTAGCCACCACCCCCAACAGATTCGCCCCCACACTGAGAAGAGTCTGGCGGGCTTGCCGGGCGGCTTTGCGGGTCGAGCTTTCGACCCGCAACACCAACAATGTTATATCGCATAAGCCCGTAAGGATATGTGCATCCGTTACGGGGATGACCGGAGGTGAGTCGATAATAATCCGTTCGTATCTTGCCGAGAGGTCCTTTAAGAGCTGAGAAAATTGGGCGCTGTTAAGTATTTCCGCAGGATTCTGTACCACGGGACCCGTGACCAAAAGATCGAGCCCGTCCACATCCGTGGATTGTATGGCCTGGTCCAGAGGTGTTTTACCGGCAACGACACTGGTCAGCCCTACTTCGTTGGATACCTGAAAAATATTATGCTGATTGTGCTTGCGGAGATCGGCATCCAGAATCAGTGTTTTCTGGTCGGCCTGGGCCATGGCGATGGCAAGATTACTGACAAGCGTTGACTTGCCTTCGCCCATATCCGGGGAGGTGACAAGAATCGTCTGTGTTGTATCGCTGGGGGCTCCAAAGAATATGGCGGTTCTTATGGTACGGTACACCTCGGCACTGAAAGAGTCTGATTCGAGCCATATCTTCTGTCCGCGAGCGGATACTGTTTCGTTCGGGGGCATTGACGGAACCGAGCCCAGCACCGGAATGTCGAGGATGGCGCTGATTTCATCGGTCGAGTGGATCTTCTGATCCATCGTATCACGCAGAAGGGCCACCCCCCCTCCCAGCATCAGGCCGAGAACAAGGGCCATGGCCAGCACCCTGGCTTTCTGTGGTTTTGAGGGTTTATCGGGCATACTCGCCACTTCAATAATGCTGATATTTAAGGCACCGGCATCTTCTTTGATGCTTTCTTTTTTGATACTGTCATCCAGCTCATCACAGCGCGCTCGGATCCGTTCATAGTCTGCCTGAAGGATGGCGTAGCGGGCGTTCAGTTCGTTCTGTTTTTTTAACTTTTCGATATTGATCTCAACGGCTATGACCGCAGGATGTTTGTCGGTCAGCCCCGACTGGTCGAGATCTGTCAACCTGAGCTGGAGCTTATTAAGGTCGATCATTATGGCACTGACATCATCGCCGCTCGCGGCAACGATATTTTCCTGCATGAATGCTGACATAGCTGTGAACTTATCTGTCAGTTCGGCTTCTCTTTTGACTTTTTCATTTTGCAGGATCCTCAGGACCTGAGATGTTGACCCTTTTTTCTGGTTCGATTGAAAGGTAATGTATGAATCGACGACCGCGTTTACTAATTGCACGGCCGTTTCGGGATAGGCCGAATCAAAACAGACATTGATTATATCGTCCTTCTTACCCACGGAGACATTGAGTGACGCTTTCAAGAACTCAAGGGGATTATCCACTTCAAAAAAAATCTTCATGCCTTTTATATTGGGATTCATGAGCACCGAAGAAAGGACGGGGGTGGATCGGAACAGCTCGACCTGAGTGTAGAGGTAGTTCTTGGATCCGGCCATGACGGCATTGTTCTCGATCCCGTCAAACTCAGGAAGTTTCTGCTCTACATAAACGCGAGAGGTGACTGTAAAGATCGGTGTGGCAAAGAAAAGATAGACACTCCCTAAGACTAACGCAGAAACGGTACAGGCAAGAATCCACCAGCGGTTTCGGAAGGCGATCTCAAACAGACTGGACTCGGGGAGTGCGGCAGGTGGGAATGAGGAACTCACCCCATCATCATCAAAATCGGTTGTATTATTATTCAACTGCTGCACTACATCATCCTTTCAATCTTATTGTCGTCATTCTCAGACGCTGTTTGAAAAACTTGAGAAACGGGGGCCGGCAACCCGCCCAAAGGATTTCGTCGGTCCTCCTGTTTTTTTTCCACACTATTATCCTGATAGACTCCATCCCCGTGGGCTGCGTCCGTTTTTTCAACACCTCTTATGCAAACATAAGCGGTTTAATCGTTCCATGGATTGGCGTAAACCCCAACGTTGACCCTGAACAGCTCGGCTGCAATCTTGTTCATCCGCGTCCGCGCGGTGTACCCCAGGGATACCACATCACCTGGCTTGATTTGCAGAGCCGCCGCCGCCTCGGCGGGGACGCCATTCTTGATCGCAAAGGCCGCATGAACCATCTCGCCCTCGGAATTTAAGCGGTACACCGTCACAAAACGCGGATCCGCCACCTCATCGACCCCGCCGGCAAAGGCCAGGGCCTCCAACAGCGTATAGTCTGTCTCAGGCGGATACGGCACCACTCCGGGCTTGAGGACCAGACCCATCACGGAGAAGACCTCCGGATTCAAAGCCACGACCTCAACAGAGGCCCCATCGGCCAGTGCAACATCGGCAAAGGGGATATTGAGCCCTTTTACCGGAAGGGTCAGGGTCATATATCCATCGGCTTGGACGCCGATGACTGGCTTCCCAACCCCGGAGAATTCACGGAGTTTATACTCCACATAATCTTTTGCGATATCCGGATGTTCGGCTGAGATCTTGCCGACCAGGGCCTGAAGTTCCACTTCGCTGGCGGGGTCAAATACTTCGGTACAGACCAGAACACCCTCCTTGCGAACCAGCAGAACTTGTTTTTTCGTGACAGAATCCTGACGAAGTGAAAGGGTCACTCCTTGAGGATCCGGCAGCAGGGGCGCTGAATCGTCCCCGGTGTCAGCACGCGCTGCGTCCTGCGGTTGTTTGATGCGAATGAAGGCCGCTCCACCCTCAACAACACCGCCGGCTTCCATGATCAGGGATACTAACGACTTTGCATCGCTGGCTAAATCATACACTCCGGGCACCTCAACAGCGCCCATGATGGAAACTTTAATCGTCTTATATTCTGCTACCTGGACCAATACAGCCGGCCGCTTGGTGATATATTCAGGGTAATAGGCATTCACGATCGAGGTCTCAATCTCTGCCAGGGTACGGCCTGCTGCCTGGATTTGACCGATAACCGGTACGGTTATCGCACCGTCACCATGAATCCTGCAAAGCGTCGGTATTGAGACTTCCAATGTATCAGGAAGATTTGCGGTCACGATGTTTAGAACTGAGGCCATTCTTAACTCAAGGATATCACCGACCACGGCGCGATACATGCCTGTGACCCGAGCGTTCTTGAGTTTGTCAAGGTCTATCTCCGGCTGAATGGGTCCCGCTAAACGAAAATCTGTCACATCCTCTAACGAGGAAAGCTCTGTAGTTTTGCAACCACTGAATGATAAGACAAAAATTGAAATAATCAGTACGATGGATACTTTGCGGAAAAATCCGCATTCTTTTACGAAGTTCACTCTGCCTCCTATTTCGACTGTCACTGCTGTCCCTGCAACACAATCGATGTTATCTAAAATTAGTTTTTCATCCTTAGAAAACCAATCCCTTTATCTATTTACGAAAGAAAGACTTTTCCCTCACATTACATTTCTTTCAAAGAAACCACCACTGCTCTTGCCGGTCATTACCATCCTGGCTTGTAGGGGCTTCGAGATCTTGCCCTTGTGGGTACCACTATGCGGGCAACATCATTTGCATTCTCAGACGGACCTTTCTGGTTGTCAATTGCACCGTCAGGAATATCGCTCCGCGGTGTCTTTGGACCACTGGCCCTGCTGGTCGAAACAACTGAAGCACTGACCAACTTAAACGGGTCAAGGATCTTCTTCGTTTGACCTGAGTTCACCCCTGCTTTTGAATCTGGCGCTGCTTCCAGGACCGGAGTCACATTGACCAGCAACACCGCCGCAACCATGAACAGCAGGACACCTTTTAACTGGGGGAAAACGCCTACACTCTTGTTAGAAACATTCACCTTGAAGCCTCCTAAATATGTGGTCTTAATGGATAACTATCTCACTCACTCTCACTAAAGTCGGTCTAAAAAAACCTTGACTTTAGGCATCTTAGGAGGCTTAGGGGAAAAAACAAGCTAATTTTTTGGAAAAACGCCATTTCTTTGAAAATCCCGTAGTTACCACGTGTTTTCTACACCGACAAAATGTAAGTCTCTTTCTTCCATAAGATATACACTATCCGCCCCCATTCGACGATGCTTGTTCCCGGATTTTTCCGGAAATGTTCCAGAAAAAACACCTATTTTCGGAACAGAAAACACCTCTGAAGAGGTCAAAACCGCTGATTGTCCCGCTGTTCCGCATTTTGAGTAAAAAAAGATTTATAGGAGATAGTAAATATAAAAGGTAGCGATATAGTACTGTAA
>JAGHCC010000274.1 GCA_021160685.1 Desulfobulbaceae bacterium
CAGGCCGCATCTTCAAGTTCATCCAATTCAGCCGGGGTCATGGTGCCGGCCTTGACTCTTCCCACACCCTCAAAAACAGAAACCAGATGAACATCCTTGCCATGGTAACGGCCGACGAGCATGGGACCGCCACTGACCATAACAGCCGGAATATTCAAGCGCAGCATGGCCATCATCATACCCGGCACAATCTTGTCGCAGTTAGGAATAAGAACCATGGCGTCAAAGGGATGGGCCTGACCCATGATCTCCACGGAATCAGCCACAATCTCCCGGCTGGCCAGGGAGTATTTCATGCCTGTGTGGTTCATGGCAATTCCGTCGCAGACGCCGATGGTTGCAAATGCCACCGGCGTACCACCGGCCAACCTGACACCGGCCTTAACTGCCTCGACAATCTTATCAAGATGGATATGACCTGGAGTAATTTCATTATGAGCATGAGCAATGCCGATTAACGGCCTGCTCAACTCCTCGTTGGTATACCCCATGGCTTTAAACAATGAACGATGGGGAGCCCTCTCCAATCCTTTTTTCATAGCATCGCTGCGCATAATTTTTCCTTCAATTTTGTCTCGTACTTATCCCCTTCAGGTCAAAAATCGACAAAGAGTTTATTCTTCGGAGGTCTCTAAAATCTTCTAAAGAAAAACCAAATTTTATCTTCTGATTGGAACAGCTCGCATAAACGAATTGTGAAACTTACGCACCAGCCCCGTGGGTGTCAAGACAAAACTCGATAATTACCTTGATAAATACAGGAGATTGTTTTATTTTCACAAAAATCATTGATCATTTTCTAAAAACTTAAATTCTTGCCTTGACGTTTCCGTAAAATCCAAAAATAAACGCAAGACAGGCAAGATAACTATTTGATATTTTTAATATAAAATTTTATGCTCTTCGAAGTTTCACAGGTTCAAAACCTGTCTCTCTGCGTTATAAAACAGTTTAATTGATACGAGAGCCTCTCGCAGAAAACCAGAGAATACAATTTATGTGGCTCATTTTATCATTTTTCGTTGAGTCTTTAAGCCATGAAGGTTGGCACAAAACCGATCAGTTTCGAGTTGCGCAAAGCCAGCGCAGCTTTGATTTTCATGTAACTGTTGGTTAGGCCAATTTGGTGGCCCACCTGAATAGTTACATTTTCATATTATGAAATATTTATTCGGCCCGGTCAATTCCCGTCGCCTGGGACTGTCCCAGGGCATTGATCTCCTGCCCGCGAAAATATGCAATTTTAACTGCATTTACTGTGAGGTCGGAGCAACGACGCTTCACACCTGTGATCGAAAGGAGTACTCCCCCACCAGGGACATTCTTGAAGAAATTGACACCCTGCTTGCAGGAAAGCATCCGCCTATTGATGTTTTCACGATTACCGCCAGCGGTGAACCGACCTTGCACTCCGGGCTGGGCTCCATTATTCATCACATTAAACATAAAACAAACAAACCGGTTGTCATCCTCACCAACGGCTCTCTGCTGCATGTTGCCGGGGTCCGCAGTGAATTGATGGCGGCTGATATTGTAATTCCCTCCCTGATTCAGCCCGGGAAGAAAGTTTTCGAAAAATAAACCGGCCGGCCAAATGCGTCCAATTGCCCGATATTATTTCCGGGCTGGCCAGTTTCAGCCGGGAGTTCCCGGGGAAAATCTGGCTGGAGATCTTACTGGTCAAGGGAATTAATGACAGTGACGCGGATATTGCCGCTCTGGTGGAGGCAACACGAAAAATTCGACCGGACAGGATCCAGTTGAACACCGTTGTTCGTCCTCCGCTGGAATCGTATGCCGCGCCAATGACGGAACATGAATTAAAAAAAATCGCCCGGCAATTTGCCGGACAAATCGAAATTATTGCAGATTTTGCCAAGCGGAAACGACACCATCTCAGATCTGCGGCAGAACCGGAAATTCTGGATATGCTTAAACGTAGGCCATGTACCGCACTTGACATCTGCGAGGCCTTAAATCTGGATCTTGACCAAGTTCAGATCCTTCTCAACAAGCTTCTCCCGAATACCACTCTGACCCGCATAACCCATGCAGGCAATATCTACTCACAGACACATTCTGAAAACACCATAACCTCACAACCGCACCAGACCGCAACTGTCATAGCAACAGATGTTTGCAGCAAAAGGAAATGTATGAACGAAGACCAAAACAATTCGGCTGAAAAACCGGAAAACACAAAAAAACCAGAAAAAACCAAAGAAACAACAGCAAAACCCAAGAATCAGAAAAAAACGGCCAAGACGACTCAATCCAGACCAAAAAAAGCAGCGAAATCTCCTGCCAAACCCAGAACCAAAAAAAATCCCAAGTCTGCGAAAACCGATGAGACCGCAACGGCTGAAGTGAAGACGGAAAGCTCAACAGAAACAAAAAAAACCGCTGTCAGAAAAAAACGCCCCCCCCGGTCCCGGGCAAAAAGCAAAAGCGGTCAGGCAAAAAAATCTGCTTCCTCGGAGACTGTTTGCAAACTCCTGATCAACACCGACGAACCCGAGGAATGTCGAATCGCCCTGGTTGAAAACGGTAAGGTCGAGGGCTTTCACGTGGAAACGGTTCTTGGGGAGAAGAGCAAGGGCAATGTCTATAAAGGCCGCATCAGTGCCGTTGAACCGAATCTCCAGGCCGCCTTTGTCGATATGGGAACCGAGAGAAACGGTTTTTTGGCCTTCAGCGATATCCATCCTGAATATTACTGCAAAGAAGTTGCGCCGGACACTCACTGGAAAAGGCTGAATATCCAGGATGTGATCAAGAAGGGTCAGGAAGTACTCGTCGAAGTGGTCAAAGAAACAACCGGCATGAAAGGAGCCAGCGTGACCACATTTCTCTCCCTGCCGGGCCGCTATCTTGTTCTGATGCCCGGCAGCGACAGCCACGGTGTCTCCCGTCAAATCACAGATGAACCCCGTCGCGCCAAACTGCGGGAAATCGTCAACTCGGTCAAGCTGGGGGAAGGAATCGGCTACATTATCCGCACTGCCAGCAGAGATGTGACCAAAATAGCCCTGACCAAGGATATCCGCTATCTACTCAATCTTTGGAAGGAAATAAAAGAACAAGGGCAGAAGCAACCGGCGCCTTCTCTAGTCTATAAAGAGCAAAATGTCATTGCCAGATTCCTGCGGGATCACTTCACCGATGAAATTACGGAAATTCTGGTGGACAACAAGGAGGCCTTTGACCAGGTCAATCATTTTCTGAATCTGCTTCCCGCCAGACAACGCAAAACTAATGTTAAACTCCATCGAGGCGCTAAACCGATTTTTAATCAGTATCAGGTCGAGGAGCAGATCGAGCAGATGTATCAGCCCATGGTGCCTCTGCCATCCGGCGGTTCAATCGTCATCAATCCAACCGAAGCCCTGGTGGCTATTGATGTCAACTCAGGCCGTACCGCCAAGGACAAAAATTTTGAGGAAACTGTCTTTCTGGCCAATATGGAAGCGGCCGAGGAACTGGTCAGACAACTCAGACTGCGCGACCTCGGTGGCTTGATTGTAGTGGATTTCATTGATATGCGCGAAGCCCGCCATAATCGTGAAGTTGAGAAAAAAGTTAAAGCCTGCCTGAAGCGGGACAAGGCTAAATCCGCCACCAGCCGGATTTCCAAATTCGGCCTGATGCAGATCTCACGTCAGCGGCTCGGCCCCCCTATCCAGAAAGGAAACTATATTATCTGCGAACATTGCCAGGGCCAAGGAATGATCCGTTCAGTGGAAACCACGGCCCTTGCCCTCCTGCGCAGAATCCAGACCGGGGTAACAAAAAAGAACGTCAACAAAGTGGATTGCCGCTTTCCCCTCAAAACGGCGCAATACATTCTGAACCAGAAACGGACAGACATCGTCAATCTTGAGCAAAAATACAAGGTGGAAATCCTGATTAAAGCCGACCCGGACATGACCCCGGCCCAGTCCTCCATTGAATTCGGCACACAGAGGGAAACAAAGAAGTAGAGAATTCTGTTTATATGGCACTTGAGGGGCACTTGTCTCTCAAAAGACACAAACGACAAAGACGGGGATTACGGGAGGAAAGGTCTATTCTTTTTAAGGGGATAAGCTTAATGGCTTTGATCACAAATAGTTCGGACAAAGGCCATTTGTCTCCTTTTTGAGACAGCTCATCCAAATAGGATCACTCCTGCCCCTCCCTACAAGGCCAATCGGTTATGAAAAATTCATAACCGATTTAGGTGTGGCTGCATCATTCACCTAAACGCCATACTGCAACGTAAGCGATCACAGACACCTGTAAACGCTTACAGAATAAAGAGTTACTCGAAATCTTGGTGGTTTTATCCCGTGATAGGTTACGCTGCAACTATTCAGAGGCAAACGAGCGCAACGGGATATCGAGGAGATGCTGCTGATCAATCACAAGAATTCTGCAAAATCAGCGTAGATAGCCCTGTTCCACCAGGTAGAGAAAAACCTCCTGGGCGGCTTCAGCCGGGCTGATTTCCGTGGTGTCAATGGTAATTTCCGGATTGACGGGCGGTGTATAGGGGTCGGACACTCCGGTGAAGGCCTTTATTTTCCCGGCCCGGGCTTTGGCATAGAGACCCTTGCGGTCCCGCTGCTCGCAGACTTCAATGGGAGTTGCCATATAGACTTCAATATAACCGCCATACCGGCTGATCAATTCCCGGTTGGCTCTCCTGGGCTCCTCAAAGGGCGCAATGGGGGCACAGAGAGCAATACCGCCGTTCTTGGTGATTTCACTGGCGACAAATCCTATTCTGGTGATATTGAGGTTACGATGTTCTCTGGAAAAATTCAGTTCACTGGAGAGATTTCTGCGGACAATATCACCGTCCAGCAAGGTCACTGGCCGCCCCCTCATTTCTAAAAATTTCACCAGTAACACCTTGGCCAGGGTGGATTTTCCGGAGCCGGACAGGCCTGAGATAAAAACGGTAAATCCCTGACTTGAACGAGGCGGAAAGGCCCGTCGCAACTCAGCAACAACCTCGGGGTAGGAAAACCATTCCGGAATTTCCAAATCTTCTTCCAACCTGCGCTTCAATTCACCCGAAGAAATACTTTTCACATTCATCTCTGACTCGACTTCCTGTTCAGGCATGTACTGGGCCTGATCTTCAACGTAAACCATTTTCATGGCCGGAATCATTTTGATGAAAGTTTTGTCTTCATATTCCCGAACCAGCTTCTGGGCGGCATGGGGCGGATAAAAATTTTCATGATCGAGATGACTGGCAAAAGGATCAGCATGGTCCGTCTCGACAATGAAATGACTGCAGCCGTAATTTTTTTTGATAATGGCCTGCCAGAGAGCTTCCCTGGGGCCGGCCTGCCGAGAGGCCAAAGGCGACAGCCCCAAAGAAATCATGTTTTTTGGAAATTTCTTTACAATTTCCTGATAACAATGAACATGAGTATAATGATCAAGATTACCGGGATGATCCAGCCCGACAACAGGCTGTAAAAAAATACACCCGCCGGCATCACGGGCCGCCTTCTGGATCATTTCCTTATGGGCACAATGGAGATAGGCCTCGGTATGAAAACCAATGACCTTGCGCCAGCCGTTGAGGGTAAACTTCTTATGCGTCTCCGAAGGGGTCAGGCGGATTTCCTTGAAATCATAATGGATGGGCAGGCTGATCCCCTCAAGCCTGCCGCCAATATACCAGGAGCCGCATTGTTCATAAAGCCTGCGAACGCCGGGGTGAAGATCGGTATCATCCGTCCCGTAAACAGTCAAGGCTTCCCGTCTTTTGTCCGGTTGCCAGATATCGCTGACGGTCAGGATGGCCAGCATAAACCCCTCACCATCATTCAAGGCCAGGCAATCGCCCCTATTTAATGAACCAGCTGTCTTTTCATCAATATCCAGACAGATGGGAATGGGCCAGACCGTGCCGTCCGCCAACTGCATCTCTTCCAGGACCCGTTCATAATCTTTCCGGTCCAGGTAGCCGTTTAAGGGAAAAAAAGCCCTGTTCAAAAGAAGTTCAAGATCGCAAAGTTGTCTGTTGTTCAGGTCAATGGATGGATAGGATAAAGCATCCTGTTTCAAACTTTCTATCCGGCGAAAATGAACCAGCAGACTCTCAGAGTAATCAATGGTCCCGGAAGAGGAATTTGCCATTTTACTTTTTCCTTAATTATCAATGAAAACTTAATGTAACTGTTCAGGTGGGGGGATAAATTACCCTTAACTCTGAACCGTAACTGTTCAGTAGTGCCTTAGATTCGTTCATTCGGAGTCTACGCTTACCTTCTAAGTAACAAGATTTCGACAATTACTCATAAATATCGTAATAACAACATGATAAATACAAAAACTTCGTACACGTCATCCCGGCATGTTTTTAGCCGGGATCCAGAAACTTGCCACACTCTCCATCCTGGATCGAAGTCTACGCTTATCTCCGGCTAAGACCATGCCGGAATGACGATATAATTCTATTGTTGCTTTTAAAATAAATGCCGGTATCTTCACCCCCGGTTGCTTTGCTGAATAGTTACAACTTAACAATCTGTGGTGTGTCCTAAATTCAAACACCTGCTGCGAATGCTGAAGGGAAACAGCCTTTCAAACTGAATGGATTGGAATCTAGTCCAATCTTACATGCAATACAGCTGTCGACTCAAGCTGTTTTCATTTTTTTCTTTTTTGATACCGGAAAATCAGGATTTGAACAACTTGGGAATGATATGGTGGCGTTTAAGCAGTTTATAAAAATCGGTTCTGTTTCTCTGGGCTAACTGAGCCGCCCGGCTGACATTTCCCTGGGTAGTTTTCAGAAGCTTAACCAGATAAGTCTGCTCAAAATTGCGTTTTGCTGCGGCAAAGGGAATAATTTCAGAGGGATTGTCCTCAAGGGCGCTCTGGAGAAGATTTTCAGAAATAATTGAGGTGGTGCTGAGAGCGACCGCCTGCTCTATAACATTGTAGAGTTGCCTGACGTTACCTGGCCAAGAGGCCTCCATGAGTATTTTCATTCCATGGGGAGCAACCCCTTTAATCTGTTTAGGATTAAGCTTTGTCTGGGTGGCGACAAAATGATTTACCAACAACGGAATATCCTCCCTTCTATCGTTAAGTTCGGGAATTTCCAGGCTGACCACATTGAGACGGTAATAGAGATCCTCTCTGAATTTATTTTCAGCAATCGCCTCATGCAGATTCCGGTGTGTTGCAGAGATGATACGGACATCAATGTCCACCGGCTTGACTGACCCCACCGGCCTCACTTGCCTTTCCTGAAGAACGCGAAGAAGCTTGACCTGCAACCCCAGCGGCATATCGCCGATCTCGTCGAGAAACAGTGTGCCGCCCTGGGCGGATTGAAAAAGGCCTCCATAATCTTTCGAGGCCCCGGTAAAAGAGCCCTTGGCATGGCCGAAAAGTTCGGATTCAAGCAAAGCTTCGGGAATAGCGGCACAGTTAACCGGAACAAAGGATTTTTTCTTTCTTGGACTGGCGCGGTGAATGGCGCGTGCCAGCAATTCCTTGCCAGTGCCAGATGCCCCCAAGATCAGAACGCTGGCATTACTGTCAGCCAGAATTTTCGCCTTGCGAAGTAGATTTTCCATGACGCTGCTTTTGGCGATAATCTCCCGCCGCCAATCGGAATCATCATCCCGGGACGTTAATTCAGCCGGCACACCGGATACCTGAAGGGCTGATTTCACTTCACTGATCAGTTTTTTTGGATCAATCGGTTTAGGCAAAAAGGCGATGACACCCTGGTGGGTCGCGTCCACGGCCTCGGGAATGGAACCGTGAGCCGTAATGATAATAACGGGTAGACCCGTGCTGATTTTCTGAACAGCGTCAAAAAGCGCCATACCGTCCATGCCTTCCATGCGCAAATCACTGATAAGCAGATCAGGATTAAAAACCGGCATATGGGCCAGGGCCTCTTCCGCGCTTTCAGCCGTTTCAACCTGAAACCCCGCTGACTGTAATCGAATAGTGTAGAGACGCAGAAGATCGCCATCATCATCAACAAGAAGGATGCGTTGCTGTGTATTTTCCATCATCAAATCGGTCGTAAATATTCGGATAGCACCCCACGGAGTCTTCGCTTACCTCTTTGAACGATCAGGCCTACTCGCATATGAATCAATCTAGCTCGCAGACCTGATCGTCAAAATATGGGCCACTATCCAAAATTTACATTTCGGTGGTTTTTGTAATAATTTATTATCAAGCCGAATATTTACAATCGGTCATTGGCAAAAATCAGTTTATCTGACCTTGTGCTTCTTTTTCGCGGTCACTGATAATTTTTTCAATATTTTTCAGTTTTTCCAGTTTTTCCTCAAACAAGACGATTCTCTCATTGCTTTCCTTGAGGCTTCGTTGTTGCCGCCTAAGATCTTTTTTAACTGCAAGAATCCGGCCAACAAGACCAACCAAGCCACTTAATTCAGGATTTGCAACAGTATCCTTTTCCTGTAACCCAGTTAACAGCTCAAGGCCGTATTGCAGGGATGACGTCGACCCTTCTGCCACGCAGAGGCAGGCAAGACTGACACGGTCTTCCCGGCTTTTCGTTCTAAGAAATATTTTTTTGCGCTCGTTTTTTTTCAACAAAAGCTGTTTCCGGCTGAAAGAAGAGACCTGCTTGAAACAGGAAAGGAACTCGCCGGTGATCGATGTTCGGGAAAGGAACTCGTCGGTGGATGATGGGTGGGAAACGATCTTTACTTTTTCATTAACCGGTTCGATCGGATGCAAAATGCAACCGGATACAAGCAAAAAAAGACACACGGGAAACATGATAAGTGCTGGGCTGTTTCGGTTCATATAACTATTCAGGTGTGATTGCATAATTCGACTCAAACTCCATGTTGTAACTGTTCAGCAGTGCTCCAGATGTGCACCCTGAAGGGCATAAACTCCAGCAGGCTGGAGAACTATAGTAGTCCTATGTGAGCCAGTCTGATCGCGTACAGGTAAGCGTAGCCTCCGGATGGGGTGCTGCTGAACAGTTACCATTTCATATTCATTATTCCTGGGGCAAGGTGATGACAAAATGAGCACCTTTCTTTTTATCCTTCAACACTTCGATTGTCCCTTTATGGTTAGCAATATATTCCTGAACAATGGCCAGGCCAAGACCTGACCCCTTGATAGGAGAGTAAGCCGGAGAACGTCCTTGAAAAAATGGTGAAAAAACTTTATCCATTTCATCCTCTGAGATTCCGGGACCGGAATCAATCACTTCGATGACGATACTCCGGCTTGTTTTGTTTGTTTTAATGTGAATCTCTCCCTGGATGGGTGTATATTTTATACTGTTCGAAAGCAGGTTTTCAATAACAGTGTAGATTTGCCGGTGATCAGCAAATAATTGCATTGGCTCAGACGGACTGAGAAGAGAAATTTCTTTTTTTAAAAGAAGCGGTTTCTGCGCCTCAGCAACATCACTGATCAGTGCGGTGATGTCAAATTCTCTTTGCCTGAGGGGCGATTTTCTGGCTTGAGCCATATTAAAATCAAGAATGTTTTCAATCAGCTTCTGCAGTTTGACACTATTGTTTACAACAATCCCGACAACTTCTTTCTGCTGCTCATTAAGGCCTCCCACCACCTCCTCCCCCAACAGATCGGCGCCCTCTCTCAGCGCAGACAGAGGCGTTTTCAAATCATGGGAGATATGGGCGACAAATTTTATTTTTTCCTGATCCAACTCTGCCAGCCTGCCGCGCAACCAGTTCAATTTCTCGCCGATAAATTCCAAATCTTTTGGACCGGAGACTCTGACTGGTGTCGTAAAATCTCCCTTGCCAAGTCGCATGATACTTTGATCGATCTGGCGAATCGGACGAATGATGATTAAAGCAAACAGGGTGACCAGAACAATGCTGAAAAGAATCAGGCAAGATGCCTGCCAAAATAGAGTTTTCTGAGCCAGATGGACGGCCTCGGAAAACTTTTCAGTTTCATGAAGCATAAGCTTGCTGCTTTCAATACTAAACTCGTTGGCCAGCTTGTTCAGCTCCCTATATCCGCCGAGAATGTCTTTTCTCAGCTCTTCATCCTCGCGATGCTCGGATAATGCGGAAAAAAAAGCATTTTCCTGGTCCCGCAAAAGAAAAAGACGTTCCCGTTGTGAACCGTCAGGGAAAATGGGAATCAACTCAAGCAGACTGCTCTGAATCTTGCCGTGGAGATCCTCCACCTCGGAAAAAAGAGCAGCGTCCTCCAGCACATCAAACAACAGGGCCTTACGTTCCTGGGCCCGAAATTGTTCAAGAAGAATACGACTGTTGCTGACGCCCGATGTCGTCCGGTAAACAGTGGCGGCACTTTTGCTGGCAAGCTGTCCCATGAAATATTCAGCGCTCAACAGCCCGATTAACAGCGGTAGCGCCACCAAGGCAAAAGATGACAGCAGGAGAAAACGGAAAGATTTTGGATGATAAATTTTCACGCTGAAATTAGATATCGGTTCTCAGTCAAGCCATGATTGGTTACATCGTTATTTACGGAAACAGCAACTGATAAGATAACTCATTACAAGAAAAATGTCATGTTCACGACCAGAACAGCATTTGTTCATTGAATTTTGTCAATCTTAAAAAGATGAAAACGATAGTGACATTGCCGGGGGTAATTTCTCAATAAG
>JAGHCC010000395.1 GCA_021160685.1 Desulfobulbaceae bacterium
GATTCAGGCCGAGAACAACAATAACGTTAATGGCCACCAGATTGGTGATTCCCAGGATATAGGGATTATCGTAGTAAAAGGGAAAAATAGAGAGCGCCAGGGTCAGAGCCCAAACCGAGAGTCCGGTCCGGTGATGATAAATAAAGTATGTCAGCCTGTCCCTGGTGGTCATAATCTGTCAATGAAGCCTCAATGTCATTAACTTAAGCAAAAAATCTTATTTTCAGCCACGAACCCCACAAAAAAACACAAAATTATTTCCTTTTTGTGTAGTTCGTGGATTTCGTGGTAACTTTTCAATAAATGGTGGCATACCGACAACCTCCCCCTTTATCCCAATTATCCCTCAAGCCCCCGGTGGAAGGCAGCCAGGTTCGAGTCGATAAAACGCTCCCTGGATATCTCTCTGATGGCTGTTTCCAGCTGTTCCGGCCCACAGAACAGGGAGTTATCTTTGGTGGCAAATCCCAGCATGATCAGGTTTGTCAGTACAGCACTGCCCATTTCCCTGGCCAGTTCCGTGGCGGCAATATTGTTGTAGGGGCCGGGTTTTGCGGTATTGACAAAAAGATCCGCCCCGGGCCGCAGCAGCCCTTGGTGAACATCAAGATTATCAGCATGGAGAAAGAGGCCGATATCCCCCTGGCCCTGCCGAATCAAAGGACTGCGAAAGGAACCGGCCTTGATAAAAGAAATGACACTGCCGCCGCGTTGCGCCATGCCATGGGTCTCGGATGTCATAATTTCAAGCCCCATACTCACGCCGGCGCCGGCTATAATACGAGTCAGAAACAGAATCCCCTGCCCGCCTATGCCGCTTACAATAATTTGCTGTTTCATAATTAATTTTCTCTCTTCCTGATGTAACTAATCATAGGGTTATCGCAGACACACACTGACAACTCCTGTTTTGTAAATGATTACAGGTGCTGCAGATGTGCGCGATCAGGGCTGGCAGCTATAGCTCTTCTCTATGCTGGTAGCCCTGATCGCGCGCAGATGCGGTGCCTGTGATCGCTTACTTGCGGATGATGGAACCCGTTGGACATACCTGATCGCAGATGCCGCAGCCCACGCAAATATCAGGATCGATTGAGGCCTGTTCTTCCTCCTCGTCCAGGCTGATGGCCGGACATTCAAACTGATCAACGCAGATGCCGCAGCCAATACAGTCATCGCTGATCTCCATCTCAATCACGTCCTGCTTGACTTGATTGCTTTTGTCCATCAGGCAGGGATGTTTGGCAATGAGTACGGCCACACCGCCCTGGTCGCCTCGGCAGAATTGATCCGCTTCCTTAAGCAGGGCGGAAAAACCCTTGATATCGTAGGGATCACATTCCCGCAAAAAACGGACACCGCTGGCCTTGACCAGGTCAGGGATAAAGGCCTGGTTGCCAGGGCTGCCATCAGCCAGAACACCACTTTGGGGGGTGGGCTGCTGGCCGGTCATGGCCGTGGTCGAGTTGTCCAGGATAGTAACGATGATCCGCGCTTTCTGGGTTACGGCATTAATCAGGGCCGGAATGCCGGCATGGAAAAAGGTGGAGTCGCCGATGGTAACGACAATGGTGGGATAATCCGGCCCGTCCTGGGCATAGGCATGATAAAAACCGGCCCCCATGCTGATACAGGCCCCCATGCAGTGACAGGTATCCACGGCGCCCAGGTTCATGCCCAGGGTGTAGCAGCCGATATCGCTGGGAAAAATGCCTTTGGGAAAGGTTCTTTTGATGGCAAAAAACGAGGCGCGGTGCGGACAACCCGGACATAATGAAGGCCTTCGGCCCCGTGCAGGCGGGCCGCTTTCCACGGCCTCCGGCTTGGGCAGATCAAGAAAATCGAGCAGAAGGGCCATGATGATATCCGGTGTCAACTCGCCCTGTCCCGGAACGTGGCCGGAAAGCCGACCCCGTGCACCGTGCAGGCCCAGCTGCATTTCGATCACCGTGTCGGTTTCTTCCAAAATCAGAACCTTTCCATCCCTCTCCCTGATCTGTCGGCAGAATTCCTTGTTGAGAGGAAAAGGCATCTTGACCTGATAGAGCTGAACTTGATCCAACATGTCCAGTTCATCAAGCAGATCAAAAACATTGGCAAAAGCCATGCCCGAGGCAATAATACAGGGCCCCTGTCCCTCTTTCTCCGGGCCAGCCTTGGTGACCAGAAAGGGTTTGAGACTTTCTTCTGCACCAATGGCGCTAAGTTTTTCATTTAATTCACCGTGCAGGCCGGTGAGAAAGGCAGGCGTGGCCACCCAGCGGCCGGGGTTTTTCTCAAAGGCTGCCTGCCGTTGCAGATTAAGCGGCTTCTCCAGGGTGATGTTCTGGCGGGAGTGACAGATCCTGGTGGTGGGTCGCAGGATAACCGGAAGCTCGTATTGTTCGGAGAGTTCAAAGGCGGCCGTGATCATCTCCCTGGCCTCTGCCGGGCTGCTGGGGTCAAAGACCGGGGCTTTGGCAAAGAGGGCGAAAAGACGGGTGTCCTGCTCGGTCTGGGAGCTGTGCGGGCCGGGATCATCGGCTACAATCATCACGAAGCCGCCTTTAACCCCGAGATAGGTGGAACGGGTAAAAGGGTCGGCCGCCACATTGAGGCCCACCTGTTTCATGATCACGGCAGAGCGTTTGCCGGTGTAGCTGTTGGCCAACGCCACCTCAAAGGCCACCTTCTCATTGACCGACCATTCAACATGAAGCGGCTCGGC
>JAGHCC010000402.1 GCA_021160685.1 Desulfobulbaceae bacterium
AAATTCAAACTGCATACCGCCATAGTTACCGGCAGCGACGGTTGCAAGTCAACTCTTCGGCGCAGGTACGATTTCCAATCGATACTTACGCTCTTTTCCCCGGTTGCCAAGGAAAAGGCTTTGATCATGCCGCAAGAGCCGGCGGAGATTGATGTCTTGATCGGTACAGATTGTATCTCAGAAGGGCAAAACCTGCAGGATTGTGATTTTGTGGTGAATTACGACATACACTGGAATCCGGTCCGCATCATTCAGCGTTTCGGGCGAATCGACCGGATTGGTTCTAAAAATACCAAGATTCAACTCGTTAATTTCTGGCCGGACATCTCCCTGGATGACTATATCAACCTGAAAGCCCGAGTTGAAAGCCGCATGGTCATTGCCGATGTAACTGCTACCGGTGACGACAATCCCCTCAGTGCCGAAGCCAACGATCTGGCATTCCGTAAGGAACAGCTCCAACGTCTGCAGGATGAAGTTATTGATCTGGAGGATGTAAAAACAGGTGTATCGATTACGGACCTGGGGCTGAACGATTTCCGCATGGACTTGGTTAATTATGTGAAAGCCAATGGGACTCTGGAGGGTGTGCCCAAAGGAATGCATGCGGTCCTTGGTGCAGATCCGGAAAAGGAAATCCATCCGGGTGTGATTTTCGTATTGCGTAACATGAACCACGGCGTAAATATCAATCAGCAGAACCGCTTGCACCCCTATTATCTGATTTACATCAACATGAACGGTGAGGTCTTGATTAACCACACGGAGGTTAAAAAGATCCTCGACCACCTCCGTTCCGCCTGTAAGGACCGCTCGGAGCCAATACCTTCTCTATATAAACCATTCAACCGTGAAACTCGGGACGGCCGGAAAATGGCGGCCTATTCCCATCTCCTGAAGCAGTCCATCTACTCCATGATTAATCTTAAAGAAGAAAAAGATATAGACAGTCTTTTTACCGGTGGCGGTACTACCGCTTTGCTGAATACCATCAGTGGCCTGGATGACTTTGAACTTATTGCCTTTCTGGTTGTGCGGGGGGCAGCCTGACCATGTTTATCTACCCCGCAAAGGCTGAATACAATCGCACAATACCAAAGGTAAAGATATATGCCAACGCCAAACCATCTAAGTCGGTCAAGGCCAGGTTCGTGTCGCAAATCAGCGAAATTGTCTGGAAATATAAATTGTCCCCCGAGACCACCAATCTGGCGGCTCGGGGCGGATTCACCGAGATTCAGGTATTTGAGATCACCCTGAGAGAGCCGGATCTGGACAATGTGGTTCTCATGGCGATTGATAAAGCGATTCCCTACCCCATCCTCTATCGTTTGCTGTATGAGGGGCAGGTAAAAAGAGCGGCGGCCTACAAGCGGCCGGCCACTGACAGTTCCGGCAAATGGGTGACGGAGACCTATTTTGAAACTGATTGGGCGGATGACATTGTCCCGGCTATACCTCTGCCCGTGGCGCTTGATATGAAAACCCTTTACGATCAGATGCTTTTTGCCTATAGTGACCTACCGCCACGCGACGGGGAAACCTTGGAATCCCTGGCGGAACGGATCAGGCTGACAAGAAAATACCGACGTGACCTGCGGTCGCTGGAAGGAAAGATGAAGAGTGAAAAGCAGTTTAATCGGAAGGTGGATTTAAACGCGCAGGCGCGAGGTTTGAAAGCTCAGTTGGCGATATTGACCAACGCATAGTGGAAAATAAAAAAGGAAATGATATGGATAAACTAAAAATGCAAAGTCCCGATCTGGTGGATGAGAACATCGAAAAAATTGCCGAACTTTTCCCCAATTGCATCACCGAAGACCGGGATGAAAACGGAACAGTGCGAAGGGCTGTGGATTTCGACCTGCTGCGGCAGGAACTTTCAGCGACCTTGGTAGAAGGGCCGCAGGAGCGGTACACCCTGAGCTGGCCCGGCAAGAACAAAGCGATTCTCACCGCCAACGCCCCCATCGCCAAGACCCTCTGCCCCTGCGAAGAGGAAAGCGTCGATTTCGATAACACAAAAAACATCTTTATCGAAGGGGATAATCTGGATGTCCTCAAGCTGCTCCAGGAGACCTATCTGAACAAGGTCAAGATGATCTATATCGACCCGCCCTACAATACCGGCAATGATTTCATATATGACGACGATTTTGCCGAGAATGCCGATGAGTTTCTGAAACGATCAAATCAGAAAGATGAAGAAGGGAATCGTCTAATGGCCAATACGGAGTCGAATGGAAGGTTTCATTCCGATTGGCTCTCTATGATGTATCCACGGCTAAAGTTGTCCAGAAATCTCCTAAGAAACGATGGGGTAATTTTTATCAGTATCGATGATGGTGAAGTGCACAATCTACGGAAAGCCTGTGATGAAGTTTTTGGGGAATCGAATTTCATTGCAAATGTCGTTTGGCAAAAAAAATATTCGCCACAGAATGATGCAAAATATTTTTCGGACAGCCATGAGCACATATTACTATATGCCAAGAATAAGCTATCCTATACAGTCGGATTATTGCCAAGAACTGATGAAGCAAATGCCCGTTATAAAAATCCAGATAATGACCCAAGAGGTCCTTGGAAGTCCAGCGATTTGACGAGGCAAGAATATCGCCAGAATGATGATTACGAAATAGTTAATCCGGCCAACGGTAGAGTCTTTAGACCTCCCCAAGGCAATAGTTGGGGACGTCCTAAAGCTAACGTTGAACAAATGATAAAGGATAATCGGATTTGGTTCGGTCCAAATGGAGGCTCGGTTCCTTCCATAAAAAGATTTTTGTCTGAAGTTAAGCAAGGTATAACACCCCAAACAATTTGGATGAGAAGTGAAGTGGGTGATACTCAGGAAGGTAAAAAGTTAGTTAAAGATATATTCAAAAACGCTACTATTTTTGAAACTCCCAAACCGCCTCGATTAATAGAACGTCAATTGCTTACTGCAAAATTTGGTGATGATGATATTGCGTTGGATTTCTTTGCGGGATCATCTACCACCGCCCATGCTGTGATGCAACTAAACGCCAAAGATGGTGGCAATCGCAAGTTCATTATGGTTCAGCTTCCAGAATCCTGCGATGAAAAGTCGGAGGCGTTCAAGGCGGGATTTAAAACCATTGCCGAGATTGGCAAGGAACGTATCCGCCGCGCAGGCAGGAAAATCAAAGAAGAAAGCCCCATCACCACCAAGGATCTTGACATCGGTTTCCGCGTTTTCAAGGTGGATACCTCCAACATGAAGGATGTGTATTACACACCGGATGAACTGACACAGGACAATCTGGAACTGTTCAAAGACCATATAAAACCCGACCGCCGACCTGAAGACCTACTGTTCCAGGTCTTCCTCGACTGGGGACTCGACCTGTCTCTATCCATAGCCAAAGAGACCATCGACGGTAAAACTGTCTTTATTGTGGATACCAATGCCCTGGTTGCCTGCTTTGACTCGGGCATTAACGAGGAACTGGTCAGGAAGTTGGCCGTCTACAAGCCCTTGCGGGCGGTCTTCCGAGATGACGCCTTCGGCAGTGATAGCGTCAAGATCAATGTGGAACAGATATTCAAGCTTCTGTCACCCGGCACTGACGTAAAGTCCATTTAAGAGGGCGGTTTTTATGGAACAACAAGACTTACAATTGCTTCTATCTGAGTTAATTTCCCGTTGGGAAAATGAAGTAATCGAGTTCAAAAATGTCGGTGACTCATATTCGACATCTGACATCGGCAAGTATTTTTCGGCCCTTGCCAATGAAGCCAACCTGCGGGATGTTGAAAAGGCCTGGCTGGTTTTTGGTGTTGATAATAAAAGCAGATCCATTGTTGGCAGCGATTATCGGCAGGATAAAGAGCGCTTACAAAGCCTGAAGATGCAAGTTTCAGCAGATACTGAGCCCGGCATTACGTTCCGTGAAATCCATGAGCTGCATAGTGATAAGGGACGTGTAATTCTGTTCGAAATACCTGCCGCCCCTTTGGGGATGCCGATTGCCTGGAAAGGGCATTATTACGCCCGCGCGGGCGAAAGCCTGACGCATCTTGGGCTGGATAAGCTGGATGAAATCCGTAAACAGACTGGGGCAGCAGATTGGTCCGGGCAGGTAGTTGCTGCTGCGACAGTTGATCATCTTGATCAAAAAGCGTTGTTCAAGGCCAGAGAGTCATTTGCAAAGAAATATGCCAATCGTTTTGCCACAGAAGAAGTAATGTCATGGCCGGATACGACTTTTCTGGACCGTGCAAAGCAAACGAAGGACAGACAAATAACCCGTGCAACCCTTTTATTGCTTGGCAAGGCAGAGGCAGCACATTTACTTTCACCTCACCCTGCACAAATGACCTGGAAGCTGGAAGGAGCAGAACGAGCTTATCAGCATTTCGGCCCCCCATTTCTGCTTAATACCAGCACGCTGTATCAGAAAATCCGCAATATTCAGTTGCGTATTCTTCCAGAAGACCAATTGCTTCCAATAGAAATGGCCAAATATGATCAGAAGATTGTGCTGGAGGCTTTGCACAACTGCATTGCTCATCAGGATTATGCACGTAGTGGCCGAATCATTGTAACGGAACTGCCTGACAGACTTATCTTTGAGAATGAAGGCTCTTTTTATGAAGGGCAGCCTGTGGATTATATTTCCGGGAACAAAACCCCCAGACGTTATCGTAACCCTTTCCTGGCACAGGCGATGGCAGAGCTTAATATGATCGATACCATGGGATATGGCATTTATGAGATGCACATCGGGCAGGCACGGCGCTATTTTGCTCTGCCGGATTATGATCTGAGCGAGCCTGACGCTGTCAAAATAACTATCCATGGAAAGATTGTTGATCCAGCCTATAGCCGTATGCTGATCCAAAAAACGGACCTGTCGCTGCAAGATATTTTTTCGCTTGATCGTGTCCAGAAAAATCTCCCGCTTGATGACATAATGGTAAAACATTTGCGTCGGGTAAAGCTTATTGAAGGCAGGAAACCCAACTATCGTGTTTCCGCTACCATTGCCGCTGCGACAGCAAGCAAGGCAGACTATATTCGTACCCGTGCACAGGATGATGATTATTACATCAAGTTGATACGTGACTATCTGGTTAAGTTTGGTTCTGCAACCCGTAAGGAGATTAACATTCTATTGTGGGCCAAATTGAGTGATGCTTTGAATGATGAACAAAAGCAGAACAAAATTGGCAATTTGATTACTGGCATGCGAAACAAAGAAACAATAGTAAATATGGGATCTCGTAAATTACCCAAATGGACTCTCAAAGAAACAAAAAAGAATAAATAAGAATAAAAGAAAGAATAAATAAGAATAAAGCCCGGCAAACAGCCCGGAAATACTGGGTTTTGTTGAAAACATGAGACGATAAAAAATGAAACTGAAATTCAAGAAACAAGCCTTTCAAACCGACGCCGTTAACGCAGTGGCGGACTGCTTTACCGGACAGCCGAAAAGCGAGAGGGTTACCTACCGAACAGATCCCGGCACAATTGAAAGAAGCCATAATGGTGATCAAACACAAACCGGCATTGACTTTTCTCAGCCCGGATTTAAAAACCGTGACCTGGCCATTACAAAGGATCAGCTTCTTGCTAACATCCAGGCCGTACAGCAAAGACAAAATCTACCGCAATCTACCATATTGGTAAGCAACAAGGTCTGCGCGGTAAATCTCGATATCGAGATGGAAACAGGCACCGGAAAAACCTACTGCTATATCAAGACGATGTTTGAGTTGAACCG
>JAGHCC010000300.1 GCA_021160685.1 Desulfobulbaceae bacterium
CAAATATTTTGCACAAATATCGTAAAAACAACAAGATAAACACAAAACTTCGTATGCGTCATGCCGGAATGACGATATACTTCTTTTGTTACTTTTATAATAAATGCCGGGTTCAGTCCCCCCGGTTGTCTTGCTGAATAGTTACAATTTAACAAAAGTTTAACTCCGGCGGTCCCTTGACGATCATCTGGGCGATGGTCATCTTCACCTTGGGAAGGATGGTTCTTTTGGGTCCAAGCCAACCCATTTCCAGCTGGACAAGCCTTTGGTACATACTGGTCCGATCCAGATGGGTGACATCCCGGTCGCCGACAATCTCCTGGCAGCGGAAACAACCAGGAAATTTCATTTGTTGACCGTCCGGCCTGGTCATGGAAGATGGCACTCCATGGAGGCGGCAGATCATCATTCGGTGTTTATAGAGCGAACAGAGTCCGTTATCATTCAAGGGACACATCACGGTTGGCCGTTCTTCCCGGACCAACATCTTTTCGCATTCCAGTATTACTGTTTTGGATCGTTCAATAAGCTCATTCCGCCGCTCTTCACTTAATTCATTCAGACCTTCCCAGAGATAGGCCCATTCCGTGTAGGTATGGTGGAGGAAATAGCTGTCGCAGCAATTATCAGGACAGCCCTGGCAGGTAAAGTCGAGACTTTTGGCCAGTTTATCATATTTTTCTTCCATTTCGCGGTAGAGTTCCGCCATCTGAATTGAGGTTTCTTCAGGAAATTGTATTGTACTCATGATCAGTATCACCTATCATTTAGGGTCAAAGGGTCAAAGGGTCAAAGGGTCAAAGGGGTTCAAACAATACCATTGAACAGATAAAATCGAAACTCAAAAGGAAGAACTATGTCTCCATTCAACTGTTTCAAAGCCTATGATATTCGCGGCAAGGTGCCGGACGATCTGGACGAGGATCTCGCCTACCGCATCGGTCAGGCCTTTACGGCTCAATTTTCCCCCAAAAAAATTGTCATCGGTCATGATATCCGCCTTTCCGGTCCCGGCCTGAGCCAAGCCCTGGCCAAAGGGTTTATGGACGCGGGCGTTGATGTGATTGATCTGGGCATGTGCGGCACCGAGGAGATCTATTTTGCCTCCTTTCATCTTGATGTTGACGGCGGAATTATTGTCACGGCCAGCCATAATCCGGCGGAATACAATGGCATGAAGTTTGTCCGCAAAGGGGCCGTGCCGGTGAGCGGCGATACCGGTTTGAAAGAGATTGAGAAACTTGCAGCCCAAGGCAAGACCGTGAAGGCGGAACAGCCCGGCAGCCTCAGTTCCTACGATATCAAAACCGATTACATGGGGCATCTTCTTGGTTATGTTGATATCACGGCCCTTTCGCCCCTGAAAATTGTGGTGAACAGCGGCAACGGCTGCGCCGGGCCGATTATTGATCTTTTGGAGGCCTTTCTGCCTTTTAACTTTATTCGCTTGCAGCATGAACCGGACGGCACCTTTCCCAACGGAGTGCCCAATCCCCTGCTCCCGGAAAACCGGGAGATCACGTCACAAGCGGTGCGGGAAAATCAGGCTGATCTGGGCATTGCCTGGGACGGAGATTTTGACCGTTGTTTCTTTTTTGATGAAAAGGGCGATTTTATCGAAGGCTACTATATCGTTGCTCTTCTGGCCCGGATCATGCTGAAGAAATCTCCGGGAGCAAAGATTATCCATGATCCCCGCCTGATCTGGAATACCAGGGAACTGGTGGAACGGTCCGGCGGCACGCCGGTGTTGTGCAAGACCGGCCACGCCTTTATTAAGGAACGGATGCGGGCTGAGGATGCGGTCTATGGCGGCGAGATGAGCGCCCATCATTATTTCCGCGATTTTTCTTACTGTGATTCCGGCATGATTCCCTGGCTGATTGTCGCGGAAATGCTCTGTCACTCAAAACAGAAAATGTCGACCTTTGTCAGTGACATGATGGCAGCCTATCCTGTGAGCGGGGAGATCAACAGCCGGGTAAACGATCCGGATGCGGTGATGGACAGGATTGAGTCGGCCTTTGCCGACAGCTGCCTGGAAAAGGATTTCACCGACGGGCTGAGCATGTCCTTTGCCGAATACCGTTTTAATGTCAGAAAATCAAATACTGAACCGGTTCTGCGCCTCAATGTGGAAACCCGGGCCAATGCGTCTCTTTTACAGGAAAAGACGGATCAGTTGTTGGCAATGATTCACAGTGCTGATATGTAATTTTTTCACGCAAAAGACGCTAGAGGCGCAGGTAACGAGCCTGCGAGACTCCGAAAGTCGCAAGTCTTTTTTTAATAGCGCTAGCGACTCTTGCGTTTATCTTTTCATCTTTTATAATACCACCTCAACATCAATCTCCAAATCAGGCAGTAGCCGCCGCCCACGCCACACCCGCAGCGTCACCGTATCACCCCTTTCCTTAAAGACCAGGCCGATTTTGACATCCTCAATGCCTTCAACCTTGGTTCCGTCAATGGCCAGGATCCGGTCATCTTTTTTAATCCCGGCTTTTTTTGCCGCACTGTGCATGGGAGAAAAACCGACGATCACAAGTTCCCCGTCCTTATCCTTGATCTGAATTCCCAGAAGCGGTGACGGATTTTTGGCTGTCGCTACAGGGAAGAAAAGAAAATCCGCCTCACTGTCATCCAGGGCCCTGGGCTGGATGTTGGCGGCAACGGCGAAGTCTGCGGCCAGCCGTTCATAAACCCGGGGCGGGATACCGGTGTCTTTGACCATATGACCACCACCGGCCAGTACCACCATTTTTTTATCTGGATTCTTTTTAAGATAATCGGCAATAGCCTCGGCCATGGTCTCATCCCAGAGGGATTGGGACTGGATAAAATTAGTCAACCGTTCTTTCGTAAAGTGAGCGCCGGAGTGGTGGTTAAAGACACCTTCCAGGCGTTGCCGGTAGCCGGGTTTTCCCAGGTCACGGTCCGGCGGCAGGGTGGCTTTAACCTCAGGGTCAAGCCCGGCAATGCCGTCTTTTTTAAAGGTATCGCTGACAATCTGTTTGTCCAGGTTCAGAGCAATGACCGGAATGTTTTGGCGCCGGGCAAACTGGAGAATATCCCAGTACAGACGGTAATCAAAGCCCCAGTTCTCAAAGTATTTCGATTTTTTCAGAAAGTCTTTTTCATCCAGGCTGCCGCGAGTGAATTCGTCCAGGACTTCTTGGACATCCCTGTTGAACATTTCCATGCCAATGGCAAGCCTTGGGTCGCGTTCATGCATGGCCCGGATG
>JAGHCC010000249.1 GCA_021160685.1 Desulfobulbaceae bacterium
GCCGTGATCACCACTGCCTCGGATGTCACCGGCCATACAGCACTTGACTTATGGGCCAGAGACCATAATTTGGCGGTGGCAGATCGAAACAGGCTGACAGCGGCCATGACCGTGCTGATCAACCAGGGCCAAATTCACGTCTTCACAGAGATAAAATTCGATTCATGGCCCGCTGATTTTCAGCTTGTTGACGATCCAGAAAAAGCGGATCTCTTAATCTCCTTTCACAAACAGATCAATACCATTCCCGTGCATCTGCATCCCCGCAACCTTGTTGTCGGCACCGGCTGCAATCGGGGAACTGCGGCCCAGGACTTTGAAACATCTTTGGCCGAACTCTGCGAGCGCCACAATCTGGCCCAAAAAGCCATTCGTAGTCTGGCCTCAATTGATTTGAAACAGGATGAACAGGGCTTACTTAACTTTGCCGCAGCCAACAACTGGCCCATTGATTTTTTTGCAAAGGATGAGCTGAACCAGGTGGAGCAAGCCTCCACCTCCCAGGCTGTTCTTGCCGCGACAGGCGCAAAAGGGGTGGCAGAGCCCGCCGCTGTCTTAAGCGCCAAAAACGGAAAACTACTTATCAGGAAAGAAAAATGGCAGGACGTGACACTGGCAGTGGCCGTGGCCGAGTAGCCGTAGTCGGCACCGGACCGGGGAGCATGGATCATCTTACCCCGGCGGCAGAAAAGGCGATTAAATCCGCCGATATTATTGTGGGCTACAAGACTTATCTTGATCTCATTCCGGAATTACTTGTCAACAAAGAGATTCTTTCATCCCGGATGATGCAGGAGGTTGACCGCTGCCGCAAGGCCGTGGAACTGGCCGGTGACGGAAAAAAAGTGGCCCTTGTCTGCGGCGGCGATCCAGGCATTTATGCCATGGCCGGACTGATCTATGAGGTGGTCATTGAAAACAACCCGGATGTGGCCGTGGAAATCATTCCCGGCCTGGCCGCCTTGAACAGTTGCGCGGCGCGACTCGGCGCCCCGCTCATGCATGATTTCTGCGCCATCAGCCTTTCCGATCTTCTCACCCCCATGGAACTCATCAAAAAAAGAATCCATGCCGCCGCTTCCGCTGATTTTGTCATTGTTATCTACAACCCCAAATCAAAAAAACGCACCGAACATATTCTCACTGCCCGGAAAATCATCCTCAAATACCGCAAACCTGAAACACCGGTGGGGATCGTCACCGCGGCAACCCGCAAACAGGAAACCATCCAACTCACCACCCTGGCCGATCTTGACAAGGCAGAAATCAACATGCAGTCCACCGTCATCGTTGGCAACTCCACCACCTTCAGCTGGCAGGGCGTGATGATCACGCCACGAGGCTACCGCAGTAAATACTCAATCTAAAGATAAACCTGTTAGAAAAAAAATTTGGCGAAACATTCTTAGGCCGACATTCCGTTTGACATTAAAAAACTTATCCCCTTTTCCTCTTTTTCCTTCCTTTTCCCGCTCACGAAGGTTATTTTTTGATTCAACAGTTATTACAATCCACCTTGTGCAAAAAAGGTTTCAGTTTAAGGAGATACAAAACTATGATCATCAGACGAATAACAAAACCGTCAACTTCTCTCTCTGTTTTCCTTTTGATTCTTACCCTTTTTCTACCGTTCAGTACAATTTTGTTTTCAGGAACACCGGTGCTTGCCAAAACCAGTTACGTAAAGCCCAGCTCGGAAGTGGTCGTCAGAAAGGGTCAGGGAATTAAGTATAAGATTGTTGCCGTAGTAAAGGATGGTGTTTCTGTAAAATTTCTTGAGGAAGGTGATTCCTATGCAAAGGTACGCCTGGCTAACGGCAAAGAGGGCTGGATGCTGAAAAGATTCTTGAGCGACGAACCTCCTCTCGAACAAGTTGTTGCTTCTTTACGTACTGAAAAAGAAAAAATGAAGCGAAAAGAAATTGAAGTCGCTCAAAAATTAAAGGAGGTTTCTTCCACCCTTGCCCAGACTGAGACGGAATTTGATGCAATCCTTGCCGAAAGGGACCAAATCAGAACTGATTATCAGAACCTGCAGCAGGATACCGCAAATGTGGTTCAAACCAAAAATGACCTGCTGAAAACAGTAAAGGAAAATGAATCACTCCTACAAAAACTGGCTTCAGTGCAACAGGAAAACAACAGCCTCAAAAAAAATACTGCCATCAAGTGGTTTCTTTCCGGCGGAGGTGTGCTGCTTGTCGGAATGTTTATTGGGATGAGATCCAGCAAGTCACGCAGGAGAACAACATCACTCCTGTAACGGGTGTACACTTCCTGCATGGCTTGATATTTACGGCAGTTACAGTCTTACTACTTCTTTAAACATCATCGCAAATGTCCACCACCAGGACTTCTCAAAATTCAAGCTTGCTGGTGATCTGACCGTTGCCATTGCACTTGCCGACAAGTCTTCTCAACCCCATTGACAACGGGCAAATCAACAAACAAAAAAACGGCCGAGTCCCCTGTATATAGGCAACCCGACCGTCTTGCAATAAAGGAGGTGTACGGACAATTCCCCCTTAAGAACTTCAACCTGCTAGAATAACAACCGGTTATGGCAGACTTTCTCTACTCATTTCCGCTGCCCAAGCCTTCTCCATCTCCAAAGACCATACAGTGGTCCATTCCCCTTTCTTTTGTACTTGTAGGTCATCGGCTTTGATGGACTTATATTTTTCGTTAATTTTTCCAGTAATCTTTACGTGTTCAGCTACATGACCTGCCATGACCGCGCGGTCTATGTTGGGAACAAGGTAATAGGTGTTGGGCTCAGTTATAACGACAAAAGTCGATTCCGAAGCTATAACAGGATCCTTCTTATCCAGTGGACAAATAATCCCTTTCGCTGCACAGTTTAAACCCTGGATAGTACCCTCAATTTGGCCGGCAAAGGCCGATGCAGGCGCTATTACAAAGACAGCACATGCAATTACGAATAATAATTTTCTTTTCATTTCACTACCCCCATTTTTTGTTCTGAACAATTAGAAAGAGTTGACGGTCAATTAATACCCTTAATCACCTCCTTTACCCCAAATTGTAATAACGGGAACAATCAACAAACGAAAAAACGGCCGAGTCCCCTGTATAGGCAACCCGACCGTCTTGAAATAGCAAAAAAAAGATTTAGCAAGACACGTGGCTTTCCGACCCTGCCTCACAGCAGGTGTGGCTTTATCTTGTTAATTTGTAACTATTCAGAAAAAATCACAGTTCAAAGTTAATGCCAATTTATAGCCCTACCTGAACAATTACGTTACTTATGTAAGTTAATCAATCGAATTCAAATGTCAATATTATATAAAGATGTTGAAAAGTAACTGAATTGGTTCTATGCCAACAAAAGGAACGAAAAGAGGGCAAGTCGCCGTTCGACTCTTGTTGTCGGATTCCTGAATACAAGTAAGGGCAAATGAAACCTGACCTCTTGATATAACGATCATTATTTATGCACCATAGCGCAAAACAACGTCCTCTCTCACGACCTCACCTCACACAATGCACGTTTAAATTCTTTCAAGCTTTGAGTTGCAAACATCTGGCTACGTCCAACCACACGGGAAGGTTTAAGTTTTCCTCTCTGGACATAACGCCGAAATGTTGCCATGGAAACCTCAAGATATTCTGCTGCCTCTTTGCTTGAAAATTCATCATCAATCAGATGCCCAAAAACCTGTTCATGGGTCAAATTGTCGTCCTGAAAAAAATGCTGTCCTAAAATAGAAAAAAATCGCCCTCTCTCAACAAAAGGCATTGATTTTAACTCATTAAGAAGGTCTTCTGCTGTCATTGCATGACTCATGTTTCATTACTCCCGCAAATAACGTTTAAGAGTATCATAAAAATTTTCATGTAAGCCCACCTGGTAAAAATCAATAATCAGAATGTCAACATGTGTCGTTGGTTCTCCAAGAGGCGAATCTAACAGACGATAAGCGATCAAGAACTCCTGACGATTGAATCGAAACTTATAAACCCGTATTCCGGCCAAGTCACCAACTTTACTTTCTCCAATTTCCGGATTGCTACAAATCAACTCTACTGAATCTTCAATAGCCAGTTGTAATGGTTTATGGGCCTTTTTTATGAATTTGGCAAATGGACGTTTAAAATTTGCTAGCATGATCAAACATTAGATCATTAATGATATCAAGTCAACCAAAAGCATAGTTCGCCTGTACATTTGACTTCCATAACGAAAATAATTTTAAGAAAGGTATTGATCAATTCAGATTAAAAAACCCGACTCTGTCTTCAAGGGCCACTGGCAGGAAACAGAAAGAAGAAAAGAACCGTGATCAGGGCGATGCTGACCATGCGGAAGGACTGGCTGAAAAAAATAAGCTGCATGGCCAAACGGGGTTGAAAGATGCCGGCATAGAAAGGAAATTGATGGCGGACGGCCCGCACCGGCGAGGAGAGAATATTCCCCACCAAAAGAGCCAGCACAATGTCGCGATAGCCAAGTGCGCCGTCCTGCAGAAGCGCACCGGCTGCGGCAAGGCCGGCGGTGAATTCAGCGGCAATGTGCAGGACAACAATTGACATGGCCTGGGGAGAGAGCCAGCAAAGAAAGGTCAGATGTTCGGCCATGAACTGTTCCAGAGAGGAAAACAGGCCGACCCTGTTCATCAGGAAAAAAAGAATATAGATCGGCACAGTGAAACGGATGATTTTCTTCATTCGTCTACGAAACCTCTTCCAGGTCCGATTCAACGCATCCTGCAATGTAATTTCTTTTTTTGTCTCTGTCTGCCCGGCAACATGACCTGTTTCATCAACGTCTGCCAGCATAAACCTGGCGACAATGGCGATGGTCAATGTGCGCAACACTGCCGCACCAAAGGTCATGCCGATATAAAGAAAGGCAGCTCCTTTGATAAGGGGCACCGTGATGAAAAAAGTTGTGGGAAGATGAAGAAAATAGGCGGGAAGGCTGTTAAACAGGTTAGCGAGAACCAGTTCTTTCTTACTGATTTTCCCCTGATCATAGGCCTCGGCAAGCATGGTATTAGCCGAAACGCCTGAGAAAAAGGCTAGAGAAAAACTGGCACCGGTGATATCGGACAGCCTGCCAAAACGAATCAGCGGCCGGGCCAGGACGGCGAGCCTTTTCGTCCAGTTCAGCGCCTCAATGAAGTTTGCAACCAGCAAGCCGATGCTGATAAAAATGAGGAGCCGGAGCAGAGGCCATCCCAGTTGCTGCCAGAGCAATAAGAGCGTTTCCTGAAAAGACGACATGGATGAACCTGACGGTCAGCCGGTGGGCTGCGTAGATGAAGCGAGAAACTCCTCCACCAGAGGACCAATTTCGTCAAAGGCATCTTCCAGAACATAATGGCCGGCTTCGGGGAAATATCAAGCCCGGGCCTGGGGAAATTTTTCCTGCCAGATTCTGTAAAAATGATCATTAAAACAAAAATCCCGGCCGCCCCAGCAAATCAGCATGGGCGTCTTTTTAAAATGAACGAGCCCCTCCTCAACTTCCTTCAGGGTCTGCCAGGAGTCATCTTTTTCTGACAATGGAATATCACGAACAAAACGATGGACAGCGATACGGTTTTTCCAGGAATTATACGGACCGATATATCCC
>JAGHCC010000384.1 GCA_021160685.1 Desulfobulbaceae bacterium
ACCAGCCTGTTCGTTTCCATTCGAGGCAGTTTACCGACCCTTCCTTCACGGGCAAGCAACCGGCCGGTCTTGCGGCTGGCATTCACAACCAGACGTAACAATATAATGCCAAGAAGACTTGAACCGAGATGAAAAGAAAGACTGAAAAAAACGGTTCGAAAAAAATGCAAGTCCAGAGTGATCGACGCAATCAATCCTCCGGGCAAAAAAATGAGCCAAGCTATTATCCTTGCCATTTCAACACTAATTATTCAATAATTTCTTAACGAAATAAGCACCCTACAAAACAGGGCATAGACCGACTTCGAGAGTTGGGGAGATAAGCGTAGACTTCGGATAAACGCGTGTAACAAGACATCGAGAAGGGGATTCTCGGACAACCTCCCGGCTACTATTTCACTCCAAACTCAAAACGGTCTTTGGCTATATAGCTTCGACAAATATTTTTTCCGTAAGGTCCATGGGAACCAGACTTTCATGAAACCCCGTAACCTTCAGCCCTCTCTTTCTTTCCGCCATTTTAACTGTTGTTTTCATGCCGCCTCCTCTTTTTCATAAAATTTAGCATACTCAACTTACTTAAAAATACCTAACACAATAGGATCTCTTGTTGATATTGCAAATAAATATTTCACCTCATCTTTGAATTCTTCGCTTGACTTTAAGTTGTATTTTTTTATTGTTTCAGCATAAACATATACATTTTTTCTAATCCAGACGCCGTAAAATCATACTATTTTTGGCCCTATTTTTCGAAGTCTGTCTATACTCTACTTTTTTTATGAAAAAAACTAAGAGACGTTTTGAGCGTTATCCAGGAGTTGAATGCATCATCCACTCCCTTGGTGCTGATGAAAAAATTGCCCAACGGCTTGCCCAGATGGGAGTTTTGCCGGGTGCTACTCTGCAAATTATACGGCTTGCTCCCTTTGGCACCACTGTGGAAGTCTCTGTGGATAGTGGACAAAGCTTCGCCATAAGAGATGAATATCTCACAGCCTTAAAATGCCAAATACTGGCAATGCCACTTACTTACCCAGATGTGCGGCTCCACACGACTTATCGCATTCGTACACTTTTCGGCGGCAGAAAATTTCAGCAACGCATGGAAACCCAGGGCATTCATCCCGGTCTCTTTATCAAAATTGTCAATCTAACCAAGCCCCGGGTAATACTTCAGCTGATCGAGCATGAAAAAACCGTAAAATTAGGTCGGGGTGAGGCTGAAAAAATTATTATCGAGGTAACAAATGCCTGAACGGGCTGAAAAAGTTGTCGTTGCCTTAAGCTCCATACCCAACACCGGTAAAACAACCTTGTTTAACCGGCTGACCGGTTCCAGTCAAACAACCGGGAACTGGCCCGGGGTTTCCGTGGAAAAGAAAGTTGGTCGTTTTACCCTGGGAGAATTTGAAATCAGCCTGGTTGATTTACCGGGCGCCTATGCCTTGTCACCAGTCACTGAAGAAGAAAATATAGTACGCACATATTTTCTTAAGACCCCGCCCGCCGTTATCCTGAACATAATCGATGCGAGTAATCTCTATCGTTCTTTAGGCCTGACCCTGCAGATGTGCACGAGCGGTCTGCCCATGGTTGTGGCTGTCAATATGATAGATAAAACAACACAACTTGACATCCCTCTCCTGTCTACCCATCTTGGCGTACCGGTCATCCCAATTTCCGCCCGGTCCGGCCAGGGAGTACCGGATTTACAGCAAGCTCTTTACGAGGTGATCAAAGAGCCGGAACGTACCCACATTCCCCATATCTCCTGCCCGCCGGTATTGGAAGAGGCCGCCAAGGAGTTGTCCAGAAAAATAATCCCCGGCGGCGCTTTAGAAAAAATGGATTCAAACTTCCTGGCCATGCGGCTGCTGGAAGAGAAAACATTTGCAGACTCCATTCAAAAAACAGGGCTGGCCGCAGTCATAAACCAATGGCGTGACCGGGTTGAAAAAACAACTGGCGAACAGATTCCCATAACCTGTGCCAAATGCCGGTTTAACGCCGCCCGCGGCCTGATTCTCGAAACGACCCGTAAACAGTCGGCTCCGCCCGATGAAAGAAGTAAATGTATTGATAACATTCTATTGCACCGCTGGTTCAGTTTACCGTTATTTCTGCTGATCATGTTCCTTCTGTTTCAGGCTGTTTATGGCCTTGGAGCGCCCCTGCAGGACCTTATCGGGCAGGGATTTGATGCAGCTGAGGCATGGCTACGTGTTCAGCCGTTCATCAGCCGACAATCAGACTGGCTGCAAAGTTTTCTTTTTGACGGCCTCTGGCAGGGGCTTGGAGTGGTGACCTCGTTTTTTCCTATTGTTGCCCTCTTTTTCATTTTTATGTCTTTAATTGAGGATAGCGGCTATATGGCCCGTGCCGCCTTTCTAATGGACCACCTGATGCACCGGCTGGGTCTGGACGGCAAGGCTTTTATCAATCTTCTCCTGGGATACGGCTGCAATGTTCCGGCAATCATGGGAACCCGGATTCTCTCCAGTCATCACAACAGGATTATTACCATATTGTTGATCCCATTTACCCTTTGTATTGCCCGGCTTCAGGTCTTTGTGTTTTTGACAACCATTCTTTTTTCACCGGTTATTGCCCCCTTTATTTTATTTTCTCTCTATCTCAGCAGTTTCATCGTTATTGTTTTGACTGGATTTTTCCTGAAAGTTTTACGTATTGCCGGAAAACCCGAACCCTTTATCATGGAAATTCCTCCGTACCGAATGCCGACGATAAGTGGGGTAGCCCTGAAAACGCGGCAAGAGTTGAAAGATTTTTTGTACCGGGCTGCGCCTCTTATCATAGCCGGTGTCATTGTGGTGTGGTTTCTGACTCATTTTCCGGCTGACGTGCCTGCTGCCGGAGCCGAAACCTGGGCAGGAAGGCTTGGCCATTTGTTTTCGCCCCTGTTTAATCCCCTTGGCATCCATTGGCAAGAAACAGTAGCCCTGCTGTTCGGTCTGATTGCCAAAGAAATTGTTGTTGGAGCCATGGCCGTCATCTATGGTGGTGGTGATCTTTCAAACCAGGTTTTCCAACATATTTCCCCATTACAGGGGTTAAGTTTTATGGTGTTCACCTTGTTTTATACGCCGTGTGTGGCAACCATTGCCGCAATCAAGGCTGAATCAGGATCATGGAAGATAACTCTGTTTTCCCTCATTCTGGGACTGGTGATAGCCTGGCTTGCCTCTCTGGTTCTTTATCAAACCGGTCTGGCGCTGGGCCTTCGCTAGCCAGAATATTTTCAACCATACCGGATCGCAGTCGGTCTATACCCTGTTTTCAAGGGTGCTTATCTCCCGACAAAATCACTCGGGGATAGCGGTAACGGAGATGACGCCTGTCGCATGACTTATGGGCAAAGGGTAGCGCTATCCCGCCTTTCCCATAATTCATTTATTTTTTACTTGTAATCTCATAACGGTTGCCTATTATGTGCATATGATTATTACAAGTATTATCCGAACGAAAAAATCGGCTTCATGAGCCCAATAATCCTTCTCCAACAGAGGGCGTTCCATGAAAGAACAAAAACAAAAAACTGACGGTAACAAAGTTTTTGAAAGCGCGCGAAAAACCGTAAAAATATTTGGTCGGATCCTGCCGAACATCCTGGCGATAATTTTTCTTTCCGGACTTTTCATTGAATTCGCGCCAATTGACCGAATGACCAATTTTCTGGGCGGCGGACTGCTGGCGGACGCGCTGACCGGGGCAACATTCGGTTCCATTTCAACCGGCAATCCCCTGATCAGTTATGTATTAGGCGGAGAACTTCTGGATCAGGGCATAGGCCTGGTTGCGGTTACCGCATTGCTGGTAAGCTGGGTCACGGTGGGCAGTATTCAGCTTCCGGCTGAAATGCAGTCCTTTGGCTTGCGTTTTGCCCTGGTGCGTAACATCCTTTCTTTCATCTTTGCTCTCATCATCGCCCTTCTCACTTTCATCACACTGCAGGCTCTGGGGGTTACACTCAGATGATGACTTCTTCCCCACAAAAAAAGAAAGGAAAAAAACAACCCGTCGCCAGCCTGTTCATTTTTCTGGCTGTTGTTGCCGCTCTCTATGGTCTCGCTTTTCTTCTGGCCCCGGAAAGATCAATTCATGCCCTGCATTTTGGCCTGAAAATGCTTTCCAGGCTGGCGCCGATATTGATGCTGGTCTGCCTTCTTATGTTTCTTTTAAATCTGTTTATCAAACCGGACTGGATCCAAAAGCATGTAGGGCATGACTCCGGCCTGAAGGGATTTTTGATCGCCATTGTCAGCGGCATCATTTCCATGGGACCGATTTATGCCTGGTATGGAATGCTTAAAGATTTCCACAAAAAAGGAATGCGGCCCGCCCTTGTTGCCGCCTTTCTCTACAGCCGGAGTGTCAAACTTCCCCTTCTGCCGCTCATGGTGTATTATTTCGGAACAGTCTATACTCTGGTATTGTCTTTTTATCTGGTCCTGTTCTCCGCAGCTAACGGCCTTCTCACCGAATGGCTGGCGTCCGGGAAAAAGGCTGAGATAGCAAGGCGGATTGACTGAAGAGGTTGGGTTAAACCTGATCAAGCACCATATCTTGTTGGGTTTGAGGTGTTGGCAGAAACTATATGTGCGCATAGGGCTAAAACCCAACAAGATATTGCATGCCTCAAAGCTTAACCCAACCTTATAAAAATTGTGTAGATTCCCAAAGCAGAATTAAGTGAAAAAAGGATAAAATAATGTCTCTGATTATAGCCCGGCAACTTACAAAAACATATATTGCCGGCGATATTGAAGTTAGAGCAATCCGGGGCGTGGATTTCACGATTGAACCTGCCTCCTTTGTCTCTTTCGTCGGTCCGTCGGGAAGCGGGAAATCAACCCTTCTCAACATGATCGGTTGCCTTGATCCGCCCACCAGCGGCTCCCTTGAGGTTGTCGGTCAGGATACGACCCAATTGAACCGCAGGCAGGCCGCCCTTTTCAGGGGTGAACATATCGGCTTTGTGTTTCAAGATTTTAACCTCATCCCCGTCCTCACCGTCTTTGAAAATGTGGAATATCCCCTGCAGATGGTGCAGAACCTGCCAAAACAGAAACGGCAGGACCAGGTGCGGGAATTGCTTAAAGCCGTGGGCATGGGGGATCAGGGCGCCAAATTCCCCAACCAGATCTCCGGCGGCCAGAAACAACGGGTGGCGGTAGCCCGCGCCCTGGTGACCAATGCCAGGCTTGTGCTTGCCGATGAACCCACTGCCAATCTGGACAGAAAAACAGCAAACCTGATTATCGGACTCATGAAAGAGATGCGTGACGAATTCGGCACTACCTTTATCTTTTCCACCCACGATCCTAAAGTGGTTGGCAATGCTGAGACCATTTTTACTCTGGAAGACGGCAAACTGCTGTAAAGACCTAACACAGGCTTACATTACGGAATTTTCCAAGGATCTTATTCCTTGGGGAACTTTTTACGAGGAAATCATGTTCAACATTTTCAAACTTGCCACCCGCAACCTGCAGCGCTACAGACGGCGAACCCTGCTCACCTCCATGCTCATCACCCTGGGTGTTGTGGCGGTGCTCCTTTTTATTTCCATATCCGGTTCCTTCAAGGCCATGATGATCGGCCAGATTACCGACTCCATGCTGGGTCATATCCAGGTCCACCGCAAGGGATATCTTGCCTCCATTGACAGCCTGCCCCTGGATCGTAACCTGAAAGGCAAACAGGTTGCCATGGTCAAGGAGATCCTTGACAAGAATGAGGCGGTTGAGGCCTATTCCATGCGAATCAAGCTTGGCGCTATGTTCAGCAACTTTACCGAAACAACAAATATCCGTTTAAACGCTGTTAATCCGGCTCAGGAGATGCAGACCGTCCCCATGCTTGTCGATCGAATCATCAAGGGCAAAAAGGAAGGACTCCTTGAAAAAGGGGAAATTCTTGTTCCCGAGCTTATTGCCAAAGGCATGAGGGTCAAAATCGGCGACACCATAGTCCTTGTGGCCACCAATAAAGATGGCTCGGTGAACGGCCAGCCTTTTATTGTTCGCGGTATCCTGGAAGGAATCTCCGGACCGGGTGGCCGGGACGGATTCATCCATCTCCATGACGCCCGGACTCTTTTGCGGATTGAGGATAAGGAAATCAGTGAAATCGCCATCCGTCTGAAAAACATGAATCTTTTGGATAAGGTCTTTGCCGGGATAAAGGGGCAGCTTGGGCCCATAAAAAACAAGATGGACAAACCGGTCTTTGAAGTTCACACCTGGCAAAAATTGACTCCGTTTTTCAATATAGCCAGGATGATCGACCTGATGACCTTTTTTATCAAAATTATGCTGGTAGCCATTGTCCTGGTGAGCATCATGAATGTGATGGTCATGGCGGTGTATGAACGTATCAATGAAATCGGCACTATTGCCGCCATTGGCACGGTACCGAACAAAATTCTCTCTCTTTTTGTGGTTGAGGGTTTTCTGCTCGGTATCTTCGGCACCTTTGTCGGCGTTGTCACCAGCCTTGCCGCCATTGCCTGGATGAATGCGGCCCAAATCAATTTTGATTTCGGCCGTCAGAAAGGGCTGCTGCTTGCACCAACCATTAGCGCAGGTGACATCCTCACCGTCGCCGCCACTGTCATTGTCATTGCCGTCCTTGCCAGCCTGCAGCCTGCCTGGAAAGCGGCAAGAATGGATCCGATAACGGCGCTCAGGCATGTGTGATAAATGAAAAACAAATGTCATTAATTTAATTCTACTTTGGGAATCTACACCATTTTTATAAGGTGGGTTAAGCTTTGAGATATGCAATATTTTGTTGGGTTTTCGCCCTATACACACATATAGTATTTGCCAACACCTCAAACCCAACAAGATATGGTGCTTGATAAGATTTAACCCAACCTACCCTGTGAATTAACATGTTTCCCAAAGTAGAATTAAGAAAAAAATGTGGAGAACCCATGAGAAAAAGAAACGCATCAGCCATTTTCATTAGTTTTGTTTTATTTCTGCTCTTTGCCCTTGCCGCAGGAGCATCCGCCGCTGCAATGAAGATTGCCGTGGCATCGACGGGCCAGAAAAAAGACGCGGCCATTAACGAGCAGGCCGGGAGGACTCCCTTTTTTCTGATTTTCGATGATACAGGGAATTTTCTTGAGGCCCTGGAGAATCCCGCCAGGAATCAGTCCCGCCGAGCCGGACCAAGCGCCGCTTTATTTCTTGCCGACAAGGCCGTGACACTTGTTATTGCCGGAGATTTCGGCGATAAAATGAAACAGGTTCTGGATGAGCATCATATTCAATATGTTGCAAAAACCGGGACTGCCTCCAGTGCTGTGAACAC
>JAGHCC010000013.1 GCA_021160685.1 Desulfobulbaceae bacterium
ATATTGAGTATCGGACCTTTGGTAATCAGATTGAAGGTATAAAGGTTACGGCAGTGACCGCAGATTCCCGTATGGTCCGGGGAGGTACTCTTTTTGTTGCCGTTGTCGGTCTGACCGTGGACGGACATGATTTTGTTCAGGACGCCGTTGACAAAGGCTGCGTGGCGGTGGTAGTCCAGCGCGGCCTATCTGGCTCATTTGCCGGCCGTGTGTGTATGATTGAAGTTGCTGATTCCTCACTGGTCCTGGGAGAGCTGGCTGCCGCTTTTTTCGATTATCCGGCTCGTCAGATGCAGATGATCGGCATCACAGGAACAAATGGTAAGACAACTTCAACGTATCTACTGGAAACTCTGGTCAAAACAGCCGGAGGCGAGCCTGGTATCATCGGCACGGTGAATTATCGTTATGGCGCAGTGGAGTATGAGGCCCCTCACACCACCCCCGAGCCGGTGGCCCTGCAGAAATTGTTGCGGGAGATGGCTGATCATGGAGTCACGCATGTGGTGATGGAGGTCTCCTCCCATGCCCTGAAGCAAAAGAGGATCACCGGTCTTCTCTTTGACGTGGCCCTGTTTACGAACCTGAGCCGGGATCATCTTGATTTTCACGGCAACATGATCGATTATTTCAGCGCCAAGAAAGAGCTGTTCTATCATTACCTGAAAGACAAAGGATTGGCTGTTGTCGTCTTGTCAGGTGGAGAGGAAGGGGGAGAGAGCAGCTGGGGAGAACAGCTGCTGGAAGAGCTGCTGGAAGACAGGAATGAAAAACTGATAATCAGCTGCGGGATAAAAAACGGCCAGGTTCATGGACGAAACTTTCATTTCAGTCTTGCCGGAACAGGGTGCGAGGTTGTGACACCGGCCGGAAATTTTCAGCTGCATTCGGAGTTGGTCGGCGAGTTTAATCTGCGAAATCTGCTCGGAGTTTCAGGCGTAGGGATTGCCCTGGGATTTTCACCAAAGATAATTGCCCGGTCGTTTTCCCGGGCCGGAGCTATTCCCGGACGGCTGGAGCGAATCCAACCGTCAGGATCGTTGCCCCGGCAAGATATCGCCGTTTTTGTGGACTATGCCCACACTCCGGATGCCTTGGAAAATGTGCTGGCAACCTTGCGGAATTTGCAAACCGGGAGATTGATAGTTGTTTTTGGTTGCGGCGGAGACAGAGATCAGGGGAAACGGCAGGAAATGGGGGAAATAGCGGGACGGCTGGCTGATGTTGTTTTGTTGACTTCGGACAACCCGCGCAGCGAGGACCCGGACAAAATTTTAACTGATATTGAAGAAGGTCTGCGGAGAAGTTCGTTTCCCAACCGGGAATATGCAAGTCTTCTGAGAAGCCAAAAAGAACGGGGATACGATATCATATCCTCCAGGCACGAGGCGATCATGGTGGCAATTCGCAATAGTCAGCCTGGAGATGTGGTTTTAATCAGCGGTAAGGGCCATGAGCAATACCAGATTTCATCTGCTGGGAAAACCTTTTTTGATGATAGGCAGCAGGCCAGGGAACAATTGGACAACCGATTATTTGATAGTGCCGCCTGAAAGGTAAAGATGATGATTCGTATACAGGAAGAGGAAAATCGGTAAATGCAACTTGACACCTGTGAAGAGGGTGGATGCCCGAGGATCGGAATGATCGAAGCGACGACGAACTTTGGTTATGGTTTTTCCACGGTGCAGGATCCTGTCTGGACATTGAGCCAGGTTCTGCTGGCAACAGGAGGTCGTTTGCTTTCAGGGTTCTCCGGAGTCGGGTTCCGTTCCATTGCAACCGACAGCCGGTCCCTCCAGCCTGGCGATCTTTTTCTGGCTTTAAGCGGCGACTGTTTTGACGGACATGATTTCGTCGAGGATGCGATTCAGAGAGGAGCCGCAGGGCTCATTGTGTCAAAACCTGGGCAGACAGAGTTTTCAGCATCTGTCGTGTTGGTTGATGATTCTCTCAGGGCACTTGGCGATCTTGCTGCTTACCGGAGACGTTTGATGCCAGATCTGCGGGTTCTGGCAATTACCGGCAGCACGGGAAAAACGACGGTCAAGGAGATGACCGGCGCTATTTTTGCCGAAAAGTTTCATGTTCTCAAAACCCGTGGCAACTTCAATAATTTGATTGGTATGCCCATGACCCTGCTTCGGGTTGATTATCGTCATGATGTCGCTATTCTTGAAATGGGTATGAACCGGCCTGGAGAAATTGACAGACTTACTGAAATAGCTGATCCGGATATCTGTTGTATTGTTAATGTGCATGATGCACACCTGGCTGGATTAAAAGATATTGAAGGTGTTGCCAGGGCTAAAGGAGAAATGTTCGCTGCCTGTAAATCCTGGGCCAGGCTGGTTGTGAATTTTGACGATTTGCGGGTCAGGGCTCTGTCCCGTCAGTACAGCCAGGAAAAAATCACCTTTGGCCGCCATGCAAAAGCCATGATCCGGGCAACTCATATTCGTAATTGTGGCGAAGAGGGGATGGTTTTTACTCTGCATCTGAATGGCTTGAAAGAGCGGATCCAAATCAGGGCCCTTGGCGCCCATAATGTGATGAATTCGCTTGCCGCCGCAGCGATGGCTTATGCTGCCGATGTTGACATGGACCAGATTGTCCGGGGGCTGCAGAAATTTTCTTGCGCTGAAAAACGGCTGCAGATTGAAAGCGTCCGGAGATTGAAGATTGTTAATGATGCCTATAATGCCAATCCCGCTTCCATGGCCGCAGCCTTTGCCACCATGAAAGGCTTAAAGGGCCAGGCAAAGTCAGTGGCGGTGCTTGGCGATATGCTTGAACTGGGTGAAGAAAGTAAGGTTGCCCATCGCCGTCTGGGTGAAAATGCCGCTTGCGCCGGTTTTGACTATGTGCTGACTGTGGGGAGGTTTTCTCATATCGTGGCCCAAGGCGCCCTGGATGCGGGCATGTCTCGACGTCAGGTTCGTGATCTTGCCTCGAAGGAGGAAATGGTCGAGGCGCTGAACGATCTGCTTCAGCTCGGCGAATTAGTTCCCGGAGACTGGCTGCTGGTCAAAGGCTCCCGCTCCATGGCCATGGAACAGGTGATTTCCGGGCTGAGGAACGGGGAACAGGACCAACAAAAACAACAAGGCCAACAGGACCAATAAAACCAAACCATGCTCTATCACCTTCTAGTACCTTTACAGGATGTATTCAGCGGATTTAATGTGTTTCGCTATATCACCTTTCGTAGTATCGGGGCGATTGTGACGGCATTTCTCATTGTCATTTGCCTTGGGCCGAAATTTATCCGTTTGATGCAGAAACACCAGGTGGGCCAGGTGATCCGTGATGACGGCCCGGAAACCCATTTCAGTAAACAGGGGGTTCCTACAATGGGGGGGCTTCTTATTCTGTTTGCTGTGACCGTGGCCTCGCTGTTGTGGGTGAATTTAACCAATCAGTATATCTGGATTATTTTGGGTGTCACTCTCTGGTTTGGCGTGATTGGTGGAATTGATGATTACCGGAAGATTAAGAAAAAGAACAGTAAAGGGCTAAGTGGACGAGGCAAACTCCTTCTGCAGACTGCCGGCGTCCTGGCGGCCAGCTGGTTTCTTCTACGGCATCCGCAGTTTGATACCCATCTGAGTTTTCCTTTTTTTAAAGATATACAGCCGGATCTGGGTAGTTTTTACATTCTGTTTGCGATTTTTGTGATTGTCGGCTGTTCCAATGCCGTCAACCTCACGGATGGTCTTGACGGACTGGCTATCGGCCCCACGGTGGTGACTAGCGGTGTGTATTTGCTTTTTTCCTACCTGGCCGGGCATGTTGGACTGGCAGCCTATCTGCAGATCCCTTATGTGCCCGGAGCCGGCGAAATGACAATATTTTGCGGGGCACTGGCCGGCAGCAGTCTGGGTTTTCTCTGGTTTAATACCTATCCGGCCCAGGTGTTCATGGGGGATGTGGGTTCTCTATCCCTTGGAGGCGCTCTGGGGCTTGTTGCCATTATTATTAAACAGGAGTTTTTGCTGGCCATTGTCGGTGGTATTTTCGTCATGGAAGCTCTTTCCGTCATGCTTCAGGTCGGCTATTTCAAGCTGTCCGGGGGGAAAAGGATATTTCTGATGGCGCCGTTTCACCATCATTTTGAGAAAAAAGGCTGGGTGGAGCCTAAGGTGGTTGTCCGTTTTTGGATTGTCTCCATTATCCTCGGTCTGTCGGCTCTGGCCACTTTGAAGTTGCGGTGACAGAGGGGCAAAGGGACAGAGGGACAGAGGGACAGAGGGACAGAGGAACAAAGTGAGAAGGGACAGAGGTTTTAAGGGTTTTGTTTTTCCC
>JAGHCC010000461.1 GCA_021160685.1 Desulfobulbaceae bacterium
AATATGTCCGTGCCGTGCCCGGCGGTGTCGGACATGTCAAAACCGCCGGCAATTATGCCGCCAGTATCATGGCGGCGGTGGAAGCCCAGAAGGCCGGATACACCCAGGTGCTGTGGCTAGACGCAGTTGAGCGAAAATATATAGAAGAAGTCGGCACCATGAACATTTTCTTTGTCATTGGAGATGAAATTATCACGCCTCCCATTTCAGGCAGTATTCTGCCGGGCATCACCAGGGATTCTGTTTTACGCCTGACCCGTGACTGGGGCCTGAATGTGGTGGAACGACGAATCAGCATCGACGAAGTTTTTGAAGCCTCCCACAATGGATCTCTGCGCGAGGTTTTCGGTACCGGCACTGCCGCGGTCATTTCTCCGGTGGGTTCTCTAAACTATAAAGAAGAAGTCTGTTCAGTGAATGGCGGCGAGACCGGTTCCCTTGCCCAGCGTCTCTTTGATGAGATTCAAAAAATTCAATATGGACATTGTCAAAGTCCCCATGACTGGGTTGTCAAATTATAACGACCTGTTTTTTTTGCTAAGCCGGCAAAAAAAAATCCCCCTTCACTTGATTTTTCAAATAGCCATTCCTATATTTTCGCCCAACAAGGAAAATAAGTGCTTAATTTGAGTACTTAATTTCCTTGTTTTCGTTGACAGAACAACAGGCCGGCAATTTCCGCCCGGCTGTTTTGAGTCGAAATACAAACGCATTTAACAATCAAAGATGGAGGCAGTAAATGAAAATTCGTCCGTTAAACGATCGAATTCTGGTTCAGAGGCTGGAAAGTGAAGAAACAACCGCCGGTGGTATTATCATTCCGGACAGCGCCAAAGAAAAACCGGCTGAAGGTAAAATTGTCGCTGTTGGCCCCGGCAAGCTCAGTGATAAAGGCGAGCGAGTGACTCTTGATCTTCAGGCTGGCGACCGGGTTCTGTTCAGCAAATATGGCGGCACTGATGTGAAATATGATGGTGAGGATTATCTGATTATGCGTGAAGATGACATTCTTTGCGTTATCGAAGGCTAGCAGCCTGTTCCAAATCGAAAAGATTTACATTCAAGAAATTTACGAAAAACAACCGATTTATATTTAAGGAGAACAAATAAGATGGCGAAAGAACTTCTATTCGGCACAAAAGCCCGGGAAGAAATTTTAAACGGCGTAAATATTCTGGCCGACGCGGTTAAGATAACCCTCGGTCCCAAGGGCCGTAATGTCCTGCTGGAAAGATCCTTTGGCGCCCCTACCATCACCAAGGATGGTGTAAGTGTTGCCAAAGAGATTGAACTTGAGAACAAATTCGAGAACATGGGCGCCCAGATGGTGAGAGAGGTTGCCTCCAAGACCAGTGATGTGGCGGGCGACGGTACCACCACTGCCACCCTGCTTGCCCAGTCCATTTACCGGGAAGGCTCCAAACTGGTTGCCGCCGGCCACAACCCCATGGATCTCAAACGTGGCGTTGACAGGTCTGTTAAGGCCATTGTCGCAGAACTGGCCAACATTTCCAAGCCCACCAAGGAGCAAAAGGAAATTGCCCAGGTCGGCACCATCTCTGCCAACAACGATACAACCATCGGTAATATCATTGCCGAGGCCATGGACAAAGTCGGCAAGGAAGGCGTAATCACGGTTGAAGAGGCCAAGAGCATGGATACCACCCTTGACGTGGTTGAAGGTATGCAGTTTGACCGCGGCTATCTTTCTCCCTACTTTGTCACCGATCCCGACAAGATGGAAATAAACGTTGAAGATCCCCTTATTCTCATCCACGAGAAAAAAATCAGCAACATGAAGGACATGCTGCCCATTCTTGAGCAGATTGCCAAAATGAGCAAACCCCTGTTTATTATTGCCGAGGACGTTGACGGCGAAGCTCTGGCCACTCTGGTTGTCAACAAACTTCGCGGCACCCTGAACGTTGCAGCAGTTAAGGCCCCTGGTTTTGGCGACAGAAGAAAAGCCATGCTTGAGGATATCGCTGTCCTGACCGGCGGCCAGGTCATCACCGAGGATCTTGGTATCAAACTGGAAAACATCACCCTGGACGATCTCGGCACAGCCAGACGTATTGTCGTTGACAAGGACAACACCACCATTATTGACGGCGCCGGAGACAAGGAGCAACTTGCCGCCCGCGTGAAACAGATCCGGACACAGGCTGAGGAGTCATCCTCTGATTACGACAAAGAGAAACTCCAGGAACGCCTTGCCAAACTGATCGGCGGCGTTGCCATAATCAATGTTGGCGCAGCCACCGAAATGGAAATGAAAGAAAAAAAGGCCAGGGTTGAAGATGCCCTGAACGCCACCCGTGCCGCAGTTGAAGAAGGAATTGTGCCCGGCGGCGGCGTTGCCTATCTCCGTTGCCTGAAAGCCCTTGACTCGCTGGATCTCGACCCGGAGCAGGAACTTGGTAAAAAAATCATCATACGCGCCCTTGAAGAGCCGGTGCGCCAGATTGCCAATAACGCAGGCTGTGAAGGTTCCGTGGTTGTCGAGCAAGTCAAAAACATGGAAGGATCAATGGGTTTCAATGCCGAGACCGAAACCTATGAAGATTTAATTGCTGCCGGTGTTCTGGATCCGGCCAAGGTGACCCGCTTTGCCCTGCAGAATGCAGCCAGTATCGCCGGTCTGCTGCTGACCACCGAGTGCATGATTGCCGACGCACCGAGCAAAGATGATGGCGGCGCCATGGGCGGCGGTATGCCTCCGGGCGGCATGGGCGGTATGGGAGGAATGGGAGGAATGGGCGGCATGATGTAAGATCGTCATCCCAGACTCTGCCTTAAAATGTAAAAAACAAAAGGAGCTTTTTCTCACGAAAAGGCTCTTTTTTATTAAAAACCACTTTTTCTCCAGTCCATGGAAGATAAAGTGTGGCGTTTCCGAGAATTTTATATTGACAATTCACCCAAAATTGTCCATATAAAGGTCTCTTTTTATAGATGGCGATGTAGCTCAGATGGTTAGAGCACACGGCTCATATCCGTGGTGTCCGGGGTTCAATTCCCTGCATCGCCACCACGCTTATACAACCCTCGTAATCTTCAATGGTTACGAGGGTTTTTTTTCGAAGTGCCACAGGGATGTCGTTCCGGCCCAGCTGCTTCAGCATATTCACTGCCGATGCCTTAACCCTTGGCTGAATTAGCAGCACAGTTACGAGTACAAAATTTCTTATCACGGCTAACCTGAAGGAAGAGTTTGCCGCAATACGCACAATTTTTAAAATTTTCTCTCTTTGTGCCTATCATGAGAAGGCTCATAAAAAAATAAACCAGCTGATGCGGTTCACTTTCTACTGAAACATACGAGCTGAATTTACCTCCATCCTCTTCAGTTACCAAAGATACAAATTTTATATCAACAAAATCAAACCCAAATGGTCCTTGAGAAGTCCAGGACTTATCTGTTTCCCTTGCAAGTACCTCTTTCAAGTGCCTCACAAAAGTATCTGCTCCTTTCTGGTGCTTTAATAAGTACTCTTGTTGTTCAATCTTTATC
>JAGHCC010000337.1 GCA_021160685.1 Desulfobulbaceae bacterium
GGAAACGGGTCTCGAACCCGCAACCCTCAGCTTGGAAGGCTGATGCTCTACCAATTGAGCTATTCCCGCTAAAAAAATAAAAAAGGGAAAATTCAGTGAATTATCACGAAATTTAACCTCTCTTCGAAAAAAATGGTGGAGGGGGGAGGATTTGAACCTCCGAAGGCGTCGCCGACAGATTTACAGTCTGTTCCCTTTGACCACTCGGGAACCCCTCCGTTACTTTGTAAGCCCAATTTGGAGCTGGCGATGGGACTTGAACCCGCAACCTGCTGATTACAAATCAGCTGCTCTGCCAATTGAGCTACGCCAGCTAAAACCAAAACACCGTAATCTCTTCAAGAAAAAAAATCAACAATTTTCTAAGAAGAATCTACGGTGTTTTGTTGAAAACTATTTCAGATGCAAAGTGATTCTAGCTATAGCACTTACTCACTCGATTTCGTTGTTACATAATCGCTTTCACGATACCGCTCAAAAGCCATAGCAGTTGTCCGATAAATAAGATGGGCAAACTTTGTATAAGGCATATAGAGGAACAGCATCATCACGGCGACCAGATGAAAGTAATAAATCGGATAGGCAAGAAGGGGTATATTAACCAGACGAAAAATTTCAGCGGCCAATCCGGTTACACCAACAGCCATAATTTCATAGATCAGGAACCAGTCATAAAAATTTCGGGTCTTCCCTTCCTCAGCTTCCTGGCTTGAGCGATTTGCCCACAAGGTGGCAATTCCAAATATCAGTGCTATAGCACTGATATTGGCCAGCCATTTAATGGGATTCAGTTGACTGATCGGCCCGTGCAGGGAAGGAATAAAGGCACCTAATACATCCTGAGTAAAGGCCGAATAACCAGTGACGATCAAAAGACCAACAAAGGAGAGAAGCAACGGCAGATGTCCTTTAGCACGATTCAGATTAACACCACATTTTTTAAAGCGGGTATGAGCGATAATCTCATTAATTGAGGGCATGATAAATTCGGCAATAAACTGCTTAGTTGACGGCCTGAATTCGACATTAACGCCATACTGTTTCGTCATTGCCTTCCAGAGATTGGTCACACCCTTAAAAGCGGCATAAGACGCCAGACCGGCAGTAGGAAGCATGATTGCGTCAATGAATGCAACATTTTTAGTCAACCAATGAAAATCCCAATGGCCGAAGAAATGACCAAAACCATTATGAGCAAACTCTTCGGAAGAAGGGATATGCATGCCGCCTGAAATAATCCACATTAGCAAAACAATAACAGCGGGTATGCCAATTAACAGCGGAGTATTCTTGCCGGAACTGGCCAGCTTGGCAAGACCCTGGGGAAATCCATAATGGGTGTACATATAGGATCGTATAGCGCCTAAAACATCACCAGGTTTTGCGCCACGTGGACAATATGCAGTACAATCACCACACTGATGGCAAAGCAGGACATCAGTATCCGCAATCAATTTATCTTTCAATCCCCACTGGGACCAGATCATCTCTTTCCTGGGAAAAGGACTATCATCCGTGGACAAGGGACAGACCACGGAGCATGTCGCACACTGAAAGCACTTTTTCAGCGAATCACCACCGGCACTTTTCAAGTACTTAATAAATTCTAAATCAGGTTCTACCCTCATTTTTCATCTCCTCTCTTTGGTTCTCGCATAATCTGCGAGTGACCGTAGCCGGATCAATAAAAAAATACCAGCCGAAACTTTCTTATGACACCAGTCTGACAGGCCGATGTCGACCTGTCAGTCGATATAGCATAAAAACCTTCTTTTTAGAAGCCCTTAAATGGACTTGGGCCCATCTCGAGGATTTCTTCAACAAACTCGTCAATAATACCGGTGACTTTATCATAGTCGGTAATGGCGATCTCACGTACTGTACACCGTTCAGGCTCGATACCCAGAGAATTCAATGTCTCACCGACGTTCTTCATACGTGTCTCAGCGATTTCACTGCCCTTGACAAAATGGCACTGGTAATCATCGCCATACCGACAACCAAGGAGCATGGCGCCGTCCATACCAGCTGACATGGCATCCTTGATCCAGGCCATGTTCACGGAACCAAGACAGCGAACCGGGATAAAGCGAACCAATGGATTTAAGGCATGGCCACGCATGGCTGCCATATCAAGACAGGGATAGGCATCATTCTCACAGACAAAACAGATGATTCTCAGCTTATCGTCATCATCGTCCGGAACCTCAACGGCCTTGACCATGGAGCCGATCATATCGATATTGTAATCCTTAAAACCGATAATCCGCTCAGGGCAGGCGCCCATACAGGTACCACAGCGACGACAGCGAGTAGGATTAGGCAGCGGTGTGCCCTTCTCATCATCATCAAGAGCGCCAAATGGACATTCCTCAGTACAGCGCTTACACTGGGTGCAGCGTTGCATGAAAAAGTCAGGAAAGGTCATATCGCCTGATCGGGGATGAACAGCTACGCCTCGATCAGCGCATTCAATGGCCTGAATGGCCTTTAAGGCAGCGCCGGTGGCATCATCAATGGTCTCTTCCATGGTCATGGCCTTACGGACACCACCACATGTATAAACTCCGGTTCTCCTGGTCTCATAAGGAAAACAGATAAAATGAGAATCAGCATAGCCGTCAAAGAGATCAAGATCAAGGAATGCCGGACCCTGACGATAGGCCAGATTGATAGTATTTTCATGCAGGGTGGTAGGCTCCATACCGGCAGCCAGAACCACGAGATCCACATCAAGCTCAAGATCTTCATTGAGCAGGGTATCCTTGGCCGTAACCGTACCACCCTCAACACCGGTGACTGTGGCCTTGGTCAGGAAAATACCATCATCCTCCTGAATGGATTTGTAGAACATCTCCATGGAACCTGGGGTACGCATGTGCTGATAGAGGATAAAGGCCTTGGCCGCATCGTTAGCCTCACGCAGCAGCTTGGCCTGTTTCAGGGCAACCATACTGGTCACCGAGTTACAATAAGGGAAATCCTCATCATTTTCTTCAGCGCCCGGGCTTTGAATAAAGGCAACGGAATTCAGATCAGCGACCTTGCCTTCCATGATCATTTTCTCAAACTCGGCATTGGTGACAACCTTGTCGTTTGTACCATAACCAAGATGCTCATATTGAGAAACATCAGCGGGTACCCAGCCGGTGGCCAAAACAACGGAACCAAATTTTTCGGCATCCGTATTTTCAGCCGTATATACCTGCAGACCCTCATTGGGGTCGTCCATGTCACCCTTGTCTATTCTATCCTGCTCGTCCACGCCGACCTTGGCGGGAGCATCCCACTCGGACTTTGTGCCGGCCGCCTTCAGGGTGACGGAATAATCGGCAGGTGATCCTGCAATTCTGGCAACCTCTGTATTCAAGGCAATCTCAATATTCTCATCTGCCTCAACTGCGGCAATCATGGCGCCGACACTGGGCTCTTCGAGACTGGTCCAGGGAGCCTTGGTGGGCAGCTGCTTCAACCAGCCGGCGGCCTTTCCGCCAAGAGCAGCGGTTTTCTCAACAAGCTTAACCTGATAGCCTGTAGCGGCAGCCTCCTTGGCTGCTGTCAGACCGGCAATACCACCACCCATGACCAGAACCTTCTTGTTCAACTGCTCCAGCTGATACGCCTCCGGCAATTCTGCTCGCTGTGCCCTGGCACAGGCCATTGCAACATAATCAACTGCAATTTCATTGCTGAACTCGTCAACGGTCTCCTGATCACGCTCTTCGGTTGGTTTTTGCTTGGCCCAGGCAACCTGCTCGCGAAGATTGGCACGAATAGTGATAGACTCTTCACCAAAATCAAACTCTTTTTCCATAACCCGCGGTGAACAGGCGCAGATCACATAGGTGTTAACATCATCCGCTTCCATCATTGCCCGACCAGCTGCAGAGCAAAGGGCCTCATGGGTTTTAGCCTCCATGCCGCCTTCACTGGCCGCACTGGTCATTGCCTCTACATCAAGGGCATCACCGATGCCGCATCCTGTGCAAATATATGCACCATATTTTTTATCCATTAATTGATCCTCCTACCTTGTCGCTTGAATGGCTTTTAAAGCCGCAGCTGTTGAACTTTGAGCACTGGTGACAACATCGGCGGCTTTTTTAGCACAGCCGGCGGCAATCATACCCTTATCAGGATTAGAAAGGATAAAACCGCTGTTATCCATATCAAGGCCCAGAGAGGCGCCAATTCCTTTGGCCGCAGGCTCCATGCCGGTGGCGAGAATTGCCAGATCCACCTTCTGCTGGATCTTTGCGCCGGTCACTGCATTTTCAGCAACCATTGTTACGCTTCCATCGCTCTCCGGAATGATATCGGCAACCTTTCCCTTGATAAAATGGGTATTGGGATCTTCCATGAGCTTGGCGCGAAATTTCTCATACTTACCCGGCGTACGAAGATCAATATAGAAGACATAAATAGGTGTCTCGGGATATCTTTCGCGAATGTAGGTAATCTGTTTCATGGTGGCCATGCAGCAGATAAAGGAACAGAACTCAAGATGATTTTCATCCCTGGAACCGGCACACTGAACAAATCCAAAGCTCTCAGGCTCCTTGTTGTCACCTGGGCGGAGAATCTGACCCTTGGTCGGGCCATTGGGGGCTGCGAGGCGCTCCATCATCATATTGGTGATAATGGCATCACTTTCATTATATTTCAAATTGTCCATCTTGGTTGGATCATAAGGATTCCAACCGGTGGCCCAGACAATTGAAGCAACTTGAAATGTGACTTCCTCGGTCTGCATATCAAGATCAATGGCATCGTATTTACAGGCTTCCTTGATCTTTACAAGAGTATCATCGCTGCAGGCATCCTTATCAAGGACATACTTCATGGGAAATGACATCTCGTGGGGCCGATAAATGGCCTTGGTTTTGCTCATGCCCAAGTTGAAATCATCATCACGCTCATCAGCACATGCGTCAGAGCAATCTCCGCAACCTGTGCAGTTATTGTTGACATAGCGAGGCTTGATCTCGCAGGTAACCTCATAACTCCCCTTGGACCCGGAGACACTCTTGACCTCGGTCATGGTGTACATGCGAATACCACGATTGGCCTTCATACGCTTGAAATTGATCTCAAGCCCGCATGACGGGGGACAGAGTTTGGGAAAATACTGGTTCAGCTGGGCAACCCGGCCGCCCATGTAGGGATTTTTTTCGATCAGAATAACATCATTTCCGACTTCCGCGGCTTCAAGGGCGGCGGTTAATCCGCTGATACCACCGCCAACGACGAGAACTGCACCTGTACCAGATGCACCTTGATCTGTCATGCCACTCCTCCATTCAATAAAAGTTAATTAAATAAAATTCTTCACCTGGTTTCTTTGGCTCAATTGATTATCAATTAAAAAAAATCAACTCAGCCAAACAAACCAGGGCTGATAATAAAAACTCCAGACACCACAACGGGTGCCTGGAGATTTAAATATACTACGTTATAGCAATGTAGTGCATTACAGCCAAGGGTCGGTCTCAACGATGTTGATACATTCGACCTTCTCGCATTTCCACTCACCTGATTTAGGATCGTAGGTGGAGTTAACAAAACACTTCCAGTTCTCATCATCTACTTTCGGGAAGTCAGACCTGTAGTAGAAACCAGGATAGCGACTTTCTTCACGGAAAATGATGTGACGGATGTGAGCCTCTACACACCAGATGCGGTGGAGATTCTCCCAGGCGCGCATCAGCTCATGGAGATCACCGGCTGCCATCTTCTCACAATCTTCTTTCATCAACTGAAGAAGATCCATGCAGATTCCCAGCATCTTACCTGATGTCATATAGTAGGTAGCAACACCGCCGCCGTACTCATCTGTGGCCTTCATGAGGCGCATCATCATACCGGCAGGCTTGCAGTAATTAGGATTAACGCCTGAAGCTGTTGTGAAACCAACATGCTCATGATACAGTTTAACCGGAGCATAAATTTCATCAGCCAGTTCCTGGGCAGTCTGCATCAGCTCAGGTTTGAAGTCGTTATCGCGGCAGAATTTAACCATCTGCTTGGCACAAATACGACCCTCTGCATGGGAACCGGAGGAGAACTTGTGACCAGAAGCGCCAACGCCATCACCAGCGGTGAAGAGACCGTTAACAGTAGTCATTCTGTTATAGCCCCATTTATACTGATGGACACGGGTACCCTCAACTGTGGGAACCCAGTCTTCGTCCGGACCAGATGTCCAGATGCCGCAGCAACCGGAGTGAGAACCCAGCATGTAGGGCTCGGTGGGCATAATCTCAGAACCCACTTTCTCAGGCTCAACGTTTGCACCAGCCCAGAGACCAGCCTGACCAACAGACATATCAAGAAAGTCTTCCCAAGCCTCAGACTCGAGATGTTTCCAGAATTTCTTAAGGGCCTTGGGATCCATACCGGCATCTTCACGTTCTTTAAGAAAGGCGTTCAGAGCAACATCGGTAGCCATCAAAATCGGACCGCGGCCCTCTTTGAACTCTTTAACCATGAGATGGTTACGCAGGCAGGTCGGGGTAACAGCTGAGCCGCCATAAGGCATGAATTTTTCCAGCTCTGCCTTAGCATCATCACTTCCGGCAAAGAACTCACCAAGACCATTCTGTACTTTAGCCTTGAAAAGAAGGAACCAGGCGCCAACAGGACCGTAACCATCTTTGAAACGGGCCGGGGTGAAGCGATTTTCCATCATGGTCAGCGTAGCACCAACCTGAGCACACATGGTATAGGTGGAACCAGCGTTCCATACCGGATACCAGGCGCGGCCTTTACCCTCACCAGTGGAGCGGGGGCGGAAAATATTAACAGCGCCACCACAAGCAACCATCATTGTTTTACATTTGATAACAACTACTTTGTTCTCACGAACGGAGAAACCAGCAGCGCCAGCAATCTGATTCTCGACGTTTTTGTCAAGAAGCAGCTTAACGATGAAGATACGCTCAAGGCAATTTTCCTCGCCCAGTGCGGTTTTAGCAGGCTCAGCAACGATACATTTATAAGACTCACCGTTGATCATGATCTGCCATTTACCGGTACGAACAGGCTCGCCGCCTTCACGCAGGCTTTTAGCAGGCTTGGCACCGTCAAGGTTGTTGCCGTCTGCATCTTTCTTCCAGACCGGCAGGCCCCACTCTTCAAACAGTTTTACAGACTCGTCAACGTGACGACCCAGATCGTAAATAAGATCTTCGCGGACAACACCCATGAGATCGTTACGAACCATTTTTACATAATCTTCAATGGCGTTGCCGCCAATGTAGGTATTGATAGCAGACAGGCCCTGGGCAACAGCGCCGGAACGCTCCATGGAAGCCTTGTCACAAAGCAAAATTTTCAGATCATCATCGGCCCATTTTTTGATCTCAAAAGCGGTACCACAGGCAGCCATGCCGCCACCAACAATCAATACGTCACACTCCATCTCCTGGATTTCCGGATCAACTACTGCATCCAGCTCTCCAACGGGTTTATTCGGTAATGCCATATTAAATCTCCTTAAAATTAAATTCGCTTAATTAATGTGCTACAAATTTCCTGTCAAAAAAAGCCTTACATGGCTTTAGGTGAAGGCAGATCACCTTCAAGCAACAGATTCTCATCATCAAGATTGCTGCCCTTTTCGCCGACGTATGCGTTAGCAGCGCCTTCAGCGGTGGTGCGGACAGGGAATTTAAAACGTTTGATGTTGCCATTACGGAATTTAACGGTCCACATGATGTCAGCAGCACTTCTCAAAGGATGAACCTGGCCACCCATTGGTACGAAGTCATCATAACCGCGAACAGCGATGGCGCCCTGAGGACAGATTTTAACGCAGGAGTAACATTCCCAGCAAGCATCAGGCTCCTGATTATAGGCTTTCATTTCCTCTTTGTTCAGTACCATCAGGTCATTAGGACAGATGTACATGCAGGCAGTCTTATCGCCACCCTTACAGCCGTCACATTTTTCAGTCTCTACATAGCTCGGCATTCATTAACCTCCTAGATTGAATCGCGCCCATCATTATTGGACACGAGATTAAAATGTATGATTTCACTTTATTGTGAAATCTACTTTCCTCTTCTTTTTCAACAGTATCAGGCCACGTCACAAACTCTTGGAACCGGGGAAGCCGGTTCTTTACACCATTTTTTTGCCTCGTTCCCGATTGCTGTCGAATACTTTATTTTTTTGCTTTCAGTACCAGTCGCTTCTCAAACATAAATTATCCTTGATAATCGACTGGTTAGACTTTCTTATACTTTCACCGTTCCAACTGATAAAAAAAATGAAGTCCTACTCATTTTTGAAGCTTTTTTTTTATAATTTCCTATCCCGCAAATGTCAAGTAAAAACTCACCTAAAGCCTCGACGTCTCTAATTTTAAATTCGAGTTTTTTCATCACCATTTTTAAACTCATTTTTTTGTATTCACCCGTCTTTTCTTTTTCAATTTGACAACCCCCCTTGATCATGATTACTTTAATGATTCTTTAAATTTCTTAATCATCAATTTATGTCCATTTCCCTTTCACAATCAAGTTATTTAAATTTTAAGGAAAAATCATGACTGAAAAAAGTCTCTTCGGTAAAGAAAAAAATCCAAGCAATATCCTCCCGGTCAAATATACCCTGGACAGCAAAATTAAGTTCCGCTGTCATCCGGGTGTATCCTGTTTCACAGCCTGCTGTGGCGATATTGACATCATCCTCACCCCTTTTGACATCCTCAGGCTGAGAAAACACCTTAATGTAAACGCTGATGAATTTCTCGCCAGATTTACGACTCCAACTTTTATCCAGAAAACCGATCTTCCCGGTGTTAAAATTCATCTTGACGACAAGGGTCGCTGTCCGTTTGTTACTCCTGAGGGCTGTACCATTTATTCTGAACGTCCTTCGGCCTGCCGTTATTATCCTGTCGGCATGGCTAACTTTCATGAAGGCGGCGAGGACGGGGTTGAATCCGAGCAGTTCTTTTTTGTTGTTAAGGAACCGCACTGCAAGGGGCACGAGGAGGATAAAGAATGGACGATACGCGAATGGCGTGAGGACCAGGGTGTTGATCTTTGTGATGATATGAACCGAAAATGGCTTGAAATTGTCATGCGGCGCAAATCATTTGGCTTCCAGGCCACCATGAGCGATGAGGCCAAAAAAATATTTTTCATGGCAAGCACAGATCTTGACAAATTCCGTCATTTTGTCTTTTACAGCTCGTTCTTAAAGACCTATGATGTTGACCAGGAAACCCTGGACAAGATCAAAGAAGATGACATTGCCATGATGCAATTTTCCTTCAGCTACCTGGCATCTGTTCTGTTCGGTACCGAGGATATTAAAATGAACGAAGACCTTATCAAGGAAAGGGTTCAGCAAATCAAGGACAGCCAGGGCGATAAGGAAAAAGAAGCGGAAAAAATGTACGATCAATTAAAGGGCGATCGTGAGGCGATGCAGGCCCACCTGTCGACAAAGTAAAACAGACCGCAGAAGGCGCAAGGTTCAGGGCATATGGGGAAGAGGGTCAGTTTCCCATATGCCTTTAGCCATCAGCCTTTTTATTTTAACCCGCAGCGGAAAACCCCATCTTAAATGTCGTGCCCACCCCTTCCTCACTTTCAACATCAATCCCGGCGTGGTGCGTATCCAGAATATTTTTCACAATGGCCAGGCCCAACCCGGTTCCCCGGCTTTTCGTGGTATAAAAGGGTTGAAAAACCTGCAGGCGTGTTTCTTCAGCCATGCCGCACCCCGTGTCGCTGATTTCAACCACAATCTTTCCTTTTGCGCCCTTATAACTTGTAACCGTCAATCTGCCACCCTCTTCCATTGCCTGCATTGAGTTCATCGTGATATTCAGAAAGGCCCGGTAAAGCAGGTCACGATCCGCGTTGATCACTGGCACATCGGCCAATGATGATTCCAGGGTGATACCCTTTCTGTCTAATTCAGGCACCAGAAATGAAACGATTTTTTTGATAATTTTGTTCACATCCACAGGTTTGGGTTCAGGCTGGCTGGGCCGGGCAAAATCAAGAAATTCACGTACAATGCCATCAAGACGACCGGTCTCTTCGACGATGATCCCGGCCAGATGATCGTTTCCCGGCGCCACCTTATTCAGCCTCTTTCTGAGAATTTCCGCCGTACTACGAACAATTCCCAGGGGATTTTTGATCTCATGGGAGACCGAGGCCACCATTTCCCCGAGACTGGCCAGTCGCTCCGCATGGTCAAGCTTCTTTTCCAGCCGCCTCCGTTCCTCGGCCCGGGCCTCGATGATCCGGTCAGCCCTGGCCACCAGAAAACGCAGGGCGATAAAAAGGGCCGTCATAATGAAGAGCGAGGTCGTAATGATGGTCCACTGGAACTGGAGAATGGATTCAAAGTCATCCGACATATCCTGCTCAATCTCAAGTACCCCCACGACAAAACTTGTATCCCTGGTAAAAGGCTTGCCAAGGCGCATGGGCACATAGGTTTTGACCCGACAGGAAATCGGCTCCGCCCCCGGCACCAGATTAACAATGGAGCCGTCTGCAATCAGCCGGGAACTGTTTTCACCGCCCAGGGCAAGATAATATTCCTCCGGACCCTGATCCTTTTTGCCAATCCGTTTGTCAATGGTACTGTAGGAGACGACATTGTTCTTCACCCCGTAAATCGTCACGGAATGAATCTTCATACCATGGATCGTATTTCTGACAACGGAATCCAACACCTCATACTGTTCAGGATTGCGCAGGGAAATTCGACCATAACGCTTGTCCATGGGGAGAAGGAAACGAAGGGAAATCTGATGACTCAAGCTCTCGGCAAAAACCAGGGCATAGGCCTCGCTACGGTAGAGCAGAACATTTTTAGCCCGGCTGGAAATCATGATGGCCAGGGTCAAAGTCGAGATCAGGATGACAACCAGACTGGTAAAGGAAAAAAACTTCACCAACCGAAACGGCTTCAGAGTTGCCAGGGCCGAAGCATCATTCTCCATGACATGCTCCGCAGCGCTTGCATTTTTCAGGCTTACACTTAATCGTTGTTTGACCGGTCAAGGCCTTTTGGTATTCCTGCCACAAATACTCGCGCTTGACTCCTATATCAATCACTTCCCAGCAAAAAATCTCGTCCCTGTCCCTAGTCCGCATGGCATAGCGGGCTGGATCCACTCCCTTTTCCTTATAGACATGCTGCCAGTTCCGACCGCTTTGGACAAGGTCATGTAGTACCGCTCCCACGGTTCTATCACCCCGGGCCAGCATGGCTTGAAAAAACGCATTTTCCACCTTGTCAACCAGAAGCTTCATATTGGCCTGGCGACTGAATTTCTTGCGCAAAAACTTGATTTTTTTCTTCAAAACAGCAACCTGATCAAAAGCGCAAAACTGAAACGGCGTCCAGGCCTTGGGGACAAAGGGGTTCAGGCTCAGAGTCAGGGTGCTGACTCTCCCCTTTGACCGGCCGACTTCCAGAATTTTTTTCTTTATTTTCAAAGTCAACTGGACCAACTCCTCAAGATCATCCCAGGTTTCAGTGGGCAGACCGATCATAAAATAAAGCTTGAGATTCGTCACCCCGGCTCGAACCAGTAACTCGGCTGCCCAGAGAAGCTCCTCCTCGCTGAGCCCCTTATTAATAACTTTTCGTAAACGCTCTGATCCTCCATCCGGAGCAATTGCCGCAGTTTTCAAGCCACTCTCCTTAAGCAGGGTAAGCAGCTCCGGCCCTATGGCATCCGCCCGCAACGAGGAAAAAGAGAGGGAGCAGGATTCCCGCAGCAGGTACGAGGCAATTGCAGAAAGATCAGCTGGTTTGGCCATTTCCATGCCCAGGAGACCGACCCGGTTCACGTCTTCCGGCTTTTCCGAAAGTGCCCGGATAATCGCTTCAGCTGACCAAAGCCTCGGCGGCCGATAGACAAACCCGGCCGCACAGAAACGGCAACCACGGCTGCAGCCCCGCCCGAGTTCAGTGAGGAAGAGATCGGAAAACTCGGCATCCGGCGTCAGAATACGGGAATGGCCGGCCACATCCGAGTCAGCCAGCGTGACTTTTTTGACCCTGGCAGGAACCCCTTTCCTGGCCTCGATTGCGGCAAGGTTTCCTTTGGTGTCAGTCCGCATATTATAAAATTCCGGAACATAACAACCTGAAAAAAGGGCGGCTTGCTCAAGAATCTCGGCTCTCTCCATCTCCCCCTGCTGTGCCCGTTCAACAAGAAACGCTGTGAACGCCGGCAGGATGGGCTCGGCCTCGCCCACGACAAACAGATCGACAAAAGGGGCCAGGGGTTCAGGATTGATAAAAGTCACCACTCCGCCGCAGATCACCAGTGGCTTGCCCGGACAGATCTTTCCATTTTGCCGGCGCTGATCCGCAAAAGGGGTTATTCCTCCCTGGACAAGAATGGAGACA
>JAGHCC010000175.1 GCA_021160685.1 Desulfobulbaceae bacterium
ATATAAATGTATGTAGCTGATAGTTCATGGTTGATAGTTGAAAATGTGTAAATGTTCGGCAGCACTCCAACTGCGTACGATTAGGTTGATTCACATAGGACTACTATACCGCGAAGCGGTGTCATCGCCAGCCTGCTCGGAGTCTGCGCTTACCTGTACACATCTGAAGCACTGCCAAACATTTACGATTTTGTGGTTTCAGCTGTTTTTCGGCATCAAGCCGAATATTTACGAAAATGCGATGAGCTATCAGTTTTTTTGAAAATTTATCCTTAAGTTAACGGCATTGAGTCTGAGAGGCACGTCAGACAGGACATACCGGAATTGAATAAAGCGGAGATACCTTGTGGATTATAAAAAGACATTGAATTTGCCTCGAACGAAATTCAAGATGAAGGCCAATTTGACTCAGAAAGAGCCGGAGTTCCTGAAAAAATGGGAAAAGGAAGATCTTTACGGCCAACTTGAGGCAGCAGGAAGCGGCAAGCCCGTGTACATGCTTCACGATGGCCCTCCCTATGCCAACGGCCATATTCATCTGGGTACCGCTTTTAACAAGGTGTTGAAAGACATCATCTTGAAATCAAAGCGCATGGCAGGCTTTCATTGTCCCTATATTCCCGGCTGGGACTGTCATGGACTGCCCATTGAGCATAATGTCGACAAGGAACTGGGAGAAAAGAAAAAAAAGATCGGCAAACTGGCCTTTCGCGGCGCCTGCCGCAAGTACGCCAGGAAGTGGATTAAGATCCAGAAGGCTGACTTCAAGAGGCTTGGCGTTTTTGGTGACTGGGAGAATCCTTATCTCACCATTGATTTTTCTTACGAAACCGCCATTGCCAGAGAGTTTAACCGTTTCCTGATGAACGGTTCGGTGACCAGGAGTAAAAAGCCGGTTTACTGGTGTTCATCTTGCGTGACGGCCCTGGCCGAGGCCGAGGTGGAGTATTACGATCATTCTTCTCCCTCTATTTTTGTCAAATTCAGGGTGGAGGAAGATCTGTCAGATATCATCCCTGAACTGGCCGGGAAAAAGGTTTCGGTGGTGATCTGGACAACCACTCCCTGGACATTGCCGGCCAACCTGGCCGTGGCCTTTCATCCGGATTTTACCTATGCCGCCGTTGAGACAGGCGATGAGGTTCTGATCGTGGCTGAAGAGTTAGTCGAGCAGGCCTTTACGGAGTTCGGTATTGATGACTACAAGGTGATCGCCACCTTTTCTGCCGCAGGTCTTGAAAAACGGACATGCAGACATCCCTTCATGGAACGGGAATCCCTCATGGTTTTGGCCAATTATGTGACCCTGGATACTGGTACCGGTTGTGTTCATACGGCGCCGGGTCATGGCCGGGACGATTATCTCACCGGACTTCGCTATGGTCTGGAGCCGTTATCTCCGGTTGATAATCACGGCCGTTTCACCGATGAGGCCGGGCCCTACCGCGGTCTGTTCATCACGGATGCCAATCAGGTGATTATTGATGATTTGAGTAAAAACGGCAGTCTGCTCAAACATGACACTCTTTCCCACAGCTTTCCCCATTGCTGGCGCTGCAAAAAACCGGTTAATTTTCGGGCCACGGAGCAGTGGTTTATCTCCATGGAGAAAAATGATCTGCGCAAGAAGACTCTGGCCGCCATTAAGGAATTGGCCTGGACCCCGAAGTGGGGCATGGAGCGGATTTACGGCATGGTTGAGACCCGTCCTGACTGGTGTCTGTCCCGCCAGAGGGCCTGGGGGGTGCCGTTGACTGTTTTTTACTGCAAAAAATGCGGCGAGGTGGCCAATAACGAGCAGGTCAACGAGCGGATCACTGAACTTTTTGCTAAAGAAGGGGCGGATGCCTGGTTTTCTCATGAAATTAGTGATTTTTTGGGCGCTGATGCCAAATGCGCCAAATGCGGATCAATTGAGTTTGAAAAAGAAGAGGACATTCTTGATGTCTGGTTTGATTCCGGCGTCAGTTACGCGGCGGTTCTTGAGGAGCGCAACCTGCCGGTCCCGGCCGATCTCTATCTTGAAGGCAGTGATCAGCATCGTGGCTGGTTCCAGAGCTCTTTGCTGGCCTCAATGGGCACCCGGGGAGTTCCTCCCTATAAAGGTGTGCTGACCCATGGTTTTGTCGTGGACGGTCATGGCAAAAAGATGTCGAAAAGCATCGGTAATGTCATTGCCCCCAAGGAGATTATTGATCAGTACGGTGCAGAGATTCTGCGTATGTGGGTCGCTTTCGAGGATTATCGGGATGATATCAAAATTTCGGACGAGATCCTGAAACAGCTTTCAGACGGCTACCGGAAAATCAGAAATACCATTCGTTATTTTCTCGGCAATCTTTCAGATTTTGATCCGGCAGCACATCGGGTTGATTTTGCCGACATGGAGGAACTTGATCGTTGGGCTCTTTCTCAAATGGAACATCTAAAGTGCAAGGTGGCAAAGGGCTATCATGAATTTGAGTTCCATACGGTCATGCATGCTTTGCATTATTTTTGTACCGTGACCATGAGCGCTTTTTATCTGGATATCATCAAAGACAGGCTGTACACGTCGACTCTGGCTTCCAGGGAACGCAGGTCGGCCCAGACCGTGCTTTACGAGATTCTTGACGCGCTTATCAGGATGATGACGCCGGTGTTGAGTTTCACCATGGCCGAGGTCTGGAGTTATCTGCCCCCGGACGCTGACCGGGAGGCCAATCCCTTTGTTGCCGGATTTGCGCCGTTTAATGATGAGTATCTGCAGCCTGATCTTGAACAAAGATGGGACCGGTTGCTGGAGATCAGGTCAGAGGTAACCCGGGTGTTGGAGCATGCCCGGCGCGACAAGATCATCGGTCATTCCCTGGAAGCGGAAGTCTGGCTGGCCGCCGATGGTGAATTGAGCGATTTTCTCAAGCAGAACTGGCAGCAGCTGGAAACGATTTCAATTGTCTCGGCTATGCATCAGACGGATCAGGCCGGGGCCGGAAGCGTTGAAAGCGAAATTCCTGGTTTGTCAATTATTGTGAAACCGGCCAGGGGTGAAAAATGTGAACGCTGCTGGATCAGGTCTGAAACCGTGGGACAGGACAGCAGCCACCCGGAGATCTGTGAGCGTTGCTCCAGGGTCATGGCGGAGATTGAGAAGGGCTAAAAGAGCAAAAGCAATAAAATTTGAGCTGATCAGTTTTTTTTGCCCTGTAGCCATTTATAAAAAATGAACAGTATCGAGGGCAGCAGTATTCCATGTTGCTGAGGTCTATTAATTAGAGGAGAACAAAATGAGTAACCTTGTTGTAGTAACTTTTGATGATGCGTCAACCGCCTTTGAAGTGCGGGCTGAGCTCGCCAAGATGCAAAAAGAATATCTGATCGATATGGAAGACGCCGTGGTTGTAACTAAAGACGGCGAGGGCAAGATAAAGCTCCACCAGGCGGTCAATCTGACCGCTGCCGGTGCCGTGGGAGGAAGTTTTTGGGGCATGTTGATCGGATTCATCTTTTTAAATCCCCTGCTTGGTATGGCAGTGGGAGCAGCCAGTGGTGCTATTTCCGGTGCCATGGCCGATATCGGCATTAATGACAAGACTATGAAAGAGATGGCTGAGTCATTTAAGCCCGGCGGCTCTGCCCTTTTTGTCCTGGTGAGAAAATCTACTCCTGACAAAGTTCTGGAACGACTTGCTCCTTTTGCCGGCAAGGGCAAAGTCATCCAGACATCGCTTGCCAAGGATAGAGAAGATGCCTTGCGTGAAGTGCAGGAGAAGGTACAGATGTAAGAGCTTACAACAGGAAAATAAAAGAGGGGCAGGTTGATTTGTTCATGTCAAATAGACAAGTCGAGTACCAAAATGTTCTGTCCCTTTTCCTGGTACCGCAAACCTTGATGAACCCGTAAAAATCTAAAACTTAACGCAAAAGACGCAAGAGGCGCAAAAGTAACTATTTGATTTTCAAGAAAAAACTTTTGCGTCCTTCGCGTCTTTTGCGTTGAAAAAATAGTTTTTACGAGTTCATCAACCTTAACCATGAGCAAGAGTCCACCCGAGCCATTGGTTGTGTCAAAAAGTCACCCGCCAGATTTTTTTGTCCTGAAGATTCTTTTCGTCACGTATTGATAGATAAGTCCGGTCAGAAGGCTGCCAAGTAAAAAAATCAGAATCAGCATCATGACGCGTATAAAGGTGTAGTTGACAAAGGCTTCATTTTTTAGTTCCGCCACATTGGCAAGACGATGTATGGCCTCGGACATTTTGTTCGTGTCGGCTATAAGCTGTTTGACTTGCGGTTGTATGAGCGCCTCTAGCAGCCCCATCTGTACTATAGCATTTGACAGTAAGGGCATTCGCGAGCCTAAGTAGATGCCCCGCTCGGCCAGCAGGAGCAATTCTTCGGCCTTCTGTGTTGTCTGTTCGACCGACTTGAATAAGCCGCTGCCTTCCTCGGTGTGCTTAATGCCGGGCTCATGACGCTCGGCGGCAAAATCTTTAAAGCGAATGGAAAAGTAGATCAGTTGCTTGGGGTATTGTTGTCGCCAGTTGCGGATAAGGCTGCGAAGTTCCTTTTGCTCTTTTGGTGTGAGTATCTTGGCAGCGATTAACCAGATATCCTTCTCGAGGAGCTTGAACGCACTGACCAACGGTTGGGTTGGGACGCCGAACTCCGCGAGCCACTCTTTTTCGTTGATCATGCGGCCCAAGGTTGTCAACACCACCATGTCCAGCAGTCCTACCTCAGGGTTAGGGCCGGCGGCAATGATGAAGGCTGCGGAAACCGACGCGACAGCAACACGACGAGCATGGAGGCGAATCTCGAGGTTCGGAGTTTGAGCCTCCACTTCGAGCACTGCCTGTACAAGAATGGATTTGAAACGATCACCGAAGCTCATCAGTTCGGACTGCAATTCTATCAGCGTGGTACGGTCTTCACTTGCTTGTGTTTCGTCACGTTCTTCTGCCCCATAAACGGCCGTGCCTGTTAGGACAACCACCAGAAAGCACAGCAGGAGTGACATAAGACCACGATGCCAACTTTTGATATGGACCATCACCATTTCCTCCTATTTGCCGATACAGTAATCTGTGACAAGAAGTTCCTTTTTGTAGAAAGGAGGTAAACGTTCACCAGCACCTCATCTTTGCCCATTTGGGCCTGCTTGAATAACACCAGTATGCTACGCAGTCCCAAATGAACAAATATAAGGCACTGGTAAACGCTTACGGCTTTGTAATTTATCGAAACCCCTGATCCTGGTGAACGGTTTACGAAAGGAGCATATGAAAATTTTTCTTGCATCATCTCTCCGTATTTTTAGCTTATGTTTTATTTTTAAAAAAGCGTGTTGATGTTGTATGGAATAAAAGTATCAGGGTCCATATATACAGAACAACCTGAAGAAGCCTTAAAAGGTTGGGGATTGGATTATGGGTCAGGGAACTTAACGTTGGCAGGATAGAAAGTGGGATACTAATGGCAAAAATAAGGACCATGCTCCATCTGGCCCAGTTTTTGCCCTTGTTGATTTGATAAATCAGAAAAAATGATATAACCCAGAGAAAAATTGAAGTGAAAACCAGAAAATCGGGTGTCCTGACGCCCCAGTGACGGAAAACTGTAATCATGATTCGAATAAAGTTGATAGCTATTATCGAATAGAGCACCTTAGTCGCCAAAGCAACTTTTTCTGGTGTTTTAAGTTTTTGATTTTTTGACATAAAATACTCCATTTCTGAAGCGTTAAGTGATTTTTAAGCGAGCCCTATGGCTGAATTTTAATTGGGGTGCCTGGGTCTACTGCTTCCCATACTATGTCCATATGATGATTTTGTAATGCGATACAACCATTGGTCCAATTGAACAATTGGGCCAATGGGGCTGCCCACTCCCAGCCATTAGTTTGTCCATGGATCATGATGGCACCACCGGGATTAACACCCCGTTTGCGAGCGTTTGCGCTGTCCTGAGCATTGGGGTAGGAAATATGGATTGATTTGTAGTAGGCACTATTGGCGTTTTTATAATCCAGCAAATAGCTGCCTTCCGGTGTACGTTCATCACCTTGCTGTTGCTTATGTCCTTTTGGGTTGGCGCCAAAGGTGACTGGGTAGGCGGCATAACTTTGTCCCTGTTGCATCAGATAGAGCTTGGCATCACTTTTATCGACCAGGACAGCATCGGCTTTTTTTCCACTGAACACCAGAGAGGGGAGTGATAAAAGTAACAGGCTGATCAGGATAAAAAAAGGCGTTAATCTCATGTCAATAGCGACTCCATCATTCGGTCTCTGTTGTGACCACAATTAAAGTGCCAAGGGGGGCCCATTCAAACAGAGCTTTAGCATCATCATCCGTCAGTCCAACACAGCCTTGAGAGCCGACTGATTCAGTTAAATAGGTGTGCAGATATGAGCGTAGAGCGGTCATTTGGGTACCATGAATTGCCTTGCCGTCTGCAGTAAAGAACATGGTATAAGGCATTTCAGAACCGTAGGTTTTGCTGATGTATTTTTTTTCTTTGCGGAATATTTTGTATCTGCCAGCCGTGGTTTCTTTACCGTCTTTTCCAGTTATTACATCAAACTTGTAAATCTCGGTACCGTTCTCGATTGCAACCAGGGTTTGTTGTTCAATATTGACATGAATTTCTTTTATTGAAGGGGGTTCTGCAGCTATGAGCGTTGAACAAAAAGTGCTCAAAAAGGTCAGACAGAGCCCGAGTTTCAACCAGTATGCCAGGTAATATTTTAAACCTCTCATGCCATCTATCCTTACTGTAATATTTCAAACCTCTCGTACCATCTCCCCTTTGTATACAACCAGATGAGTGTCTGTTTAGCAATGAACAACTTATAAAATGCCAACTCAATTTTTTAGAGCTATCTTAACATAATGAATCTACAGTATTATTTTTCGATAAACTCCTAAGCGTTTGTGCGGGCACAGGTAGCCCTGGCCACGAAAGGCACCACTGAATCGGGGAAAGGCGCTACGCTACTGACGTTGATCTCGCAAAGAACGTAGGTGTCTTCGCCTGAAGAGTTCTTCGGCCCCAGCAGGAAATCCGCATCCCAGAGAACAGGAAGACTTTTCGTGTCGATTTCAAGTACTCGCTGCAATGCCGGCAGCCACTCCTGTTCCAGTATGTCCTTGAGAGACTGGAACTCCTCCATGCTGGGAGGATGGTACAAGCGGGGTCCAGGCTGAGGAGCTTCATCCGGCGGGGTGCCGGGAGGCGCCGGATAGAGGGCATTGACAGCCTGATGCCCGAATCCTGCCACTTTATCATGCACCAGATAACAACGGATCATGCCTTCGGGGAGACGCGGCTGATAGGCCTGGTCAATCATTTTGCCGAAGCCGGTAAAATACTGCTCACATTGAGCGAGGAATTCGCCAAGTGAGATCTTTTCTTCAATGCTCCCTCGCTTCGCATGGCGGACCCGGACAAGCGTGTCAGGCTGCGGCAGAGGGTTGGCGTTGTCGCGGTCGTGATCGACAGCAGGATTTCCTGCCAGTTCGACTTTCCATACTCCAATGCCGCCTTTCCCGCGATACTGCTTGAGGACGCGCGCCTCACCGGCCGCCAGCCGCACGGGTAATTTTGCGCGAAGTTGTTCCATGCTGTTATACAGATGCGTGTCACTTCCCCATCCTATATCGCGCGTCCGATACAGAACTTCCTTTGTGCCCATCTTCAGAATGACATCAGGATGGCTACTGACAAAAATGCCGGCATCGGCAACTTCCCGAAGCATGGGGTCAAGGATGGATCGATCTCGTCCGTCCTGGACAGGATTCATCCAGACCAGCACGCTGTCAACGTGCATGAGTTGCTGGCGAACCTCCTCGCGGAAATCATCGTGGTATACGGCAGGTTCAACATCCATGCCCAGGTCAGCCAACGCTCGAAATATCTGGGAGAAGCGGTTATTCTCAGGCGTTGCCCCTTGCCTTGCCTCATAATTTCCAGGATAAAGAATAGCCACTCGTCCGTGGCAATCATCTCTCATGCGGTATGCTCCTTGGGTCTGCTGATTTGCGATAAGCTCCGTACGTTCCACCCTCCTCTGCAGTGCTCAAAACCGCACAGTTGCCTTCCTTTGGACAGCAGGATCTGCCAGACCTGGGCATCTCTTGATCTGAAATTACCGGCAGAGGAGAGCAGGTAGTATTTCCACATACGATAAAACCTCTCGTCGTACTTTTCTTTCAGCTTCGGGTAGTGGGCGTCAAAATTCTCAAACCAGCACATAAGGGTTCTGTCATAGTATGGACCGATATTGTGCATGTCCTCTATGATAAACAGCCTTTCGCTGGCCTTGCCGATCTGGGTGACCGATGGCAGCATGGCACCGGGAAAGATGTATTTACTTAGCCAGGATCCTCCCTTGACCACGGAAAAATGAAGGCCTATGGTGTGGAGCAGAAAACAGCCTTCATCTTTCAGTGCCTTGTGGACCACCTCCATATAGGTTCGGTAGTTCTTGTAGCCCACGTGTTCAAACATTCCCAGCGAAATAACGTGGTCAAATTTTTCGTTAATGTCGCGGTAGTCCTGCAGGCGCAACTCTATTGGTAAATCCCGACACATTTCCTGACCATAGGCAATCTGCTCTTTGGAAACCGATATCCCGATCCCTTCCACCCCATACTTTTCAGCGGCGTACTTTAAAAAGCCTCCCCATCCACAGCCGATGTCCAGTACTTTCTGGCCCTTTTGCAGGTTGAGTTTTTTACAGACCATATCCAGTTTGGCCTCCTGGGCCAGATCCAGATTGTCTGTATCGCGAAAATAAGCGCAGGTATAGATCATTCGTGGATCCAGCATGGCCCGGTAGAGGTCGTTGCCGATATCGTAGTGCTTTTCTCCAACGATAAAGGCCTTGTCTTTGGCCTGAAAGTTGAACAACTTGGCCATCATAATCCGCCAGGCCAGTCTCTTATTTTTGCGGAGTTTATATCCAAGTTTGGCTCGCAGCAACTTGTTGATTGTCTCATCCAATTGGTCTGATTCCCACCATCCATCCATATAGGTTTCACCCATCTGCATGGAAGGATCTTTGAGAACCCGGGAGTAAAAATTGTCGTTCAAAACCCGGATGTCCCATGGACGTGATCCATTAACCTCAATATCAGTCAAAGCCAGCAGTTCTTCTATTATTTTTTGTTGTGAGCTCACTGATACTCCTGATGATTTTTTTGATGGTTGTCAGGTTGGCCCTGAGTATTGCTATAGGATGTCAAAGGTAATTCTCATAAGCGGGGAAGCGTTAGATGAACCAGACCATCCACCAGTGTTTTAATGAATTTTTATTGCACTGATTTCCAATGCAACTGTTGAGTAACATATTATATGAAACGGGATATGAGAGGCTTTTTTTATGCAAAAAAATGGACGGGGAAGTTTTGCAGAACTCCACCGCCCCAAACCGTGTGGGCAAAAAGCCCACCTCCTACAATGTAAAAAATATGATAATCCTTGTTGTCGTTGTTCTCAAGCCCTGTTTTTGAACAGGGCCGTAATTATAAATGGAAGCGTCCTGAAAAATATTCCGGATGCAACCATTTTAAAGTTTGAAGTCATGGATTTATTATCTATCCTGGGGGCAGGCCAAGCTAATCAAAGGGGCTCGGCATGAAGCAAACCTTGATTCCACGGCAACACC
>JAGHCC010000171.1 GCA_021160685.1 Desulfobulbaceae bacterium
AGTGCCTTACTCCTGAAAGGCTGTCATAAAAAACAAGAAACTGGAAGTAGCTTTTGAAACAAGGATGAGTCTCAACGATAAGGCACTTATCCTAAAAAAATTGATGTTTTCTTCCACTTTAGTGGGTTAGATTTGTTAATCCGCAATCAGAAATCCGAATTACAACAGCCCTAAGCGCCGACCTGGAAACGGGCAAAACGTTTAACGGATATGTTTTCTCCGAGACTTGCGATCAGCTCGTTCAGTAAATCCTGAATGGATTTGTCGGGATCTTTGACAAATTTTTGCTCCATCAGGCAGACTTCCGAGAAAAATTTATTGATTTTACCCTCAACGATTTTTTCAACAATGTTTTCAGGTTTACCGGAGTCCAGCGCCTGTTTTTTGTAAATCTCTTTTTCCCTGTTGATCATTTCCTCGGGAACATCCTCACGCTTGATCGAAATCGGATTGGTTGCGGCAAGTTGCATGGCCACGTTGTTGGCAAATTCGATAAACGAATCGGTTTTAGCGACAAAGTCTGTCTCGCAACCCACTTCAAGCATGACGCCGAGTTTGCCTCCGGCATGAATATAGGTCTGGATGATACCTTCACTGGTTGCCCTGTCCGCTCTTTTTGCGGCCACAGCCAGACCTTTTTGGCGTAGAAAATCAACAGCTTTCTCCATGTTGCCTTCGGTCTCACCAAGGGCTTTTTTGCAATCCATCATTCCTGAATTAGTTTTGTCGCGGAGTTCCTTCACCATCTGAGCGGTAATTTTCACTTCTTTATCCTCTTGATATTTTATTTTTTTCAGTAATTATTCAGCTGCACTCCATCTTCGCCCATTTCGGAGTCTCGTTCCTCACTTACCTGGTCTTCCCGGATAACACCAGTTTGGTGCACATCTGAACAGTTACAGTCTTGAGTAAAGGGTAATTTCCAGCCTTCGCTGTATAATTGCTTTTTTTTTGAAAAAATACATGTCTGGCCGTCAAATCACATCGGTCGCACTTTAGACCATACGACTAACGGCTGACAGTTTAAAAAACGTATTGAACTATCAGCCGGTCGCTTTTGTGAAAATGGTGCGCAATTCAGATCATGATTTCTCTGAGAGACATTGACTCAGAGCAAATGTGTAGGGAACCTGAGAGGTTGTCCGGGAATAGCAATTTTTTCTAAAATCGAGGCATTTCGAAAAAATAAGCACAGTCCTATAGTTAATATTACGAACATTATTTTTTTGAAATAACGAAGAGTTGGGGGAAAAGGGCATTCTCGGACAGCGTCCTAGGCCTCAGCCTCAACCGCTTTGTTCTCCTGAGGTTCTGCCTGACCGGCGGTTGCCATGGCCTCGGCAAGTTCCGGATCGGCTTCCACTTCTTCTCCGCTTTTGACCTTGCCGGCCAGGGCCGCATCGGCGATCCTTGAGGTGATGAGTTTGATGGAGCGGATGGCGTCGTCATTGCCCGGAATCGGAAATGTCAGGCCGTCTGGGTCGCAGTTGGTGTCAGCCATGGCAATGACCGGAATGTTCAGCCGGTTTGCCTCATCAACGGCAATTTTCTCACGTTTAGGGTCAACAATGAAAAGGGCGGACGGTAATCCTTTCATGTGTTTAATGCCGCCCAGGTTGCGCTCGAGTTTGATCAGCTCTTTTTCCATGCGCAGGGCTTCTTTCTTTTTATATTGATTAATCGAGCCGTCTTCACGCATAGCTTCGATGGCTTTCATCCGGTCAACGCTTTTTTTGATGGTTTGAAAATTGGTGAGCATGCCGCCAAGCCAGCGATGATTGATATAGAACATGCCGCATCTTTTGGCCTCTTCCTTGATCGTGTCCTGGGCTTGACGTTTGGTGCCGACAAACAGAATGGTACCGCCCTTGGCGGTACAGTCGACAACATTTTCATAGGCTTTGTTAAACAGAGGCAGAGTTTTGTCGAGATTGATAATATAAATTTTGTTTCGAGCGCCAAAGATGTAGGGTTTCATCTTCGGGTTCCAGCGGCGGGTTTGATGACCAAAATGCAGACCGGCCACCAGCATCTCTTTCATTGTAATGTAAGCCATGGTTTATTCTCCTTTTTTGGTTAGGCTTCCATCCCGTTCTCCCAACCCTTGCGGGCACCAGAGGGAATTTTCCAGGGATGTGTAGTGTGAAATCGCAAACTTATACCATTGTCTTTTTCTTTTTGCAAGACGATTAGTCCCTTAGAAATTATTTTCGTATTATTTATGGCAAAAAATTTAAAAACTTTTTTAAAATAAACAACTCGAAGGTCTCTCTCTGTTCGCTATCTGCCACTACTGTTAAGTGACTTACACTCGTTAAGCGAGTACTAAAAAGAGTCCTGACAAATCTGATGTTTTATTCCACTTTAGTGGGTTAGGGCCAGGAATGAAATAACTTGACACAGATGAAGAAAGAAAGCACATTTTGCGGATTGAGGATTTATTAAAATTATTTGAATGAAGGAACAAGTGCCTATGCGTCCGGGAGTCTTTTTAGATAGAGATGGCACCATCAACGAGCAGATGGGCTATATCAACCATATTGATCGTTTTCAAATGCTGCCTCGGAGCGCCAGGGCAATCCGGCTGCTCAACGACAGGAATATTCCGGTGGTGGTGGTGACGAATCAGTCAGGTCTTGCCAGGGGGTATTTCCCGGAGTCTTTGCTGGTGGAGGTACATGCCAAGATGGAGCGGGAGCTTGCTGAAGCAGGCGCGCATGTGGATGGAATTTATATCTGTCCCCATCATCCCGAGGCAAAAGAAGAAAAATTCCGGCTGAACTGCGACTGCCGTAAACCGAAAAACGGTTTGTTTCTTACTGCGGCCCAGGATCTAGATCTTGATTTAAGCAAGTCCTATGTGGTCGGTGACCGCTGGTCGGATCTCAAAGCCGCCGCCAGATGTCAGGCCAGGGGAATTCTGGTTCTGACGGGCTATGGCCGGGGTGATTACGAGTACATCGGGCCCGGACAGGAGATTCAGCCTGATTTCGTTGCCGAAGATCTCCTTGATGGCGTGGACTGGATCTTACGGGATTTGGATTCATTCAGCGAATAGCCGTTAGCTCATAGCTAAACCTACACCCATCAGCCTTCAACGATTACTTGAACGTAAAGACGATTTCATTTTTTTTGATAAGCCCTAATTTTTTTCTGGCAACCTCTTCAAGATAGTCGGAATTATTTTTCAGTTTTTCAATCTCCTGCCGTAACTGCAGATTCTTTTCTCTTAACTCCTGATTCTCATTGTTGGCAGTCTGTATCTTTTTTTTGAGATGATAGTATTGTAATGCGCCCTGGGGAGAAAAAAGAACCCAGGCCGTGGTCAGGGAGAAGGTCAGGATCGTGACCAGTATGATCCTGCGCCGTTCCGATTTGTTGAGCTGCTGAAAGAGGGATTTTAGAGACATGTCGAATTGTATCAAGCTTTATTATGACCTACACTATTTTTTTTAATGGAAAAGAAAAAACAGGATATGGCCAGCAAATGACAGAACATGGTAACATGCAAAAGAGGATTCTTCCGGTTTATCTGGTCAGCGCCTGCCTGATGGGATTAAAGACGCGTTATGACGGTCTGGTGAAGCCCTGTCAGCAGTGCAGGGAGGAGCTTGAAGGCGCCGTCTGGATTCCTGTGTGCCCGGAACAGCTCGGCGGTCTGGCAACCCCACGGATAGCCGCCGATTTGACCGGCGGAAATGGACGGGATGTCCTTGATGGCCGAGCCCGGGTGATTACCAGGGAAGGAAAGGATGTAACCGGGCAGTTCATCGAGGGGGCCAGACAGGTGCTTGCCATTGCCATGGCCCAGCCGGTCAGCGGTATCTTTTTGAAATCAAAAAGTCCATCCTGCGGCGTTCATTCCGTGCTGGGCGTGACAGCTGCCCTGCTCAGGGAACATGGATTTTTAATAAGAGAGTTTTAGGTGAACTCTGTGGTTCCAATAGTTTTTACGAGATCATCAGTTTTAATTGATACGCAGCAGTTTTAACGTCATGATGCCTGCCTCGTAGAGAATATAAAGAGGCCCGCCCATGAGCAGCATGTTTACCACATCCGGGGTAGGTGTCAGCATGGCGGCCACAATACTGATCACAAGCACCGCGTAACGGCGACCTTTTTCAAATGATTTTCTCGGACATATACCAACCTTGGCGGCAAAAACCATGAAAATCGGCAGTTCAAAGATAAAGCCGAATGCCAATACGAAAATGGTCACAAATGAGACGAATTTCCCAACTGAAATCAATGATTTAAGCTGTTCCGATTCAAAGCCGAGCAGGAATTTGACCCCGAAGGGCAGGGTGATAAAATAACAGAAGAATGAGCCGGCATAAAAGAGCAGGCTGGTGAAAAAGATAAACCAGATGCAGTTGGACCTGGAGAGGTGAAATGGTTTAGCCAGCCCTTTCCAGAAACAGAAAATGATTCCCGGCATAAAGACGAAAAGGCTTACGGACAGGGCAATTTTAACATGGGCCAGAAATGGTTCGGCCACCGTGAAAAAGGCCAGTTTCTGGTTCAGGTGTGTCTGGATCAATACAAAAATTCGGGGAGAGAGAAAATAAAAACCTGCAGTCCCCGCAGCAATGGTCAGCCCCAGGAAGAGAATGGTTTTCCGTATTTCCGAGACAAACTGGGCCAGGCGGCGAATTGGCGTTCCAGCCGGCAGGCCTGCTGTGTGGGTCTTGTCATGGGAGGTTGATTGGGATATCCGTGAGTTTGACAATTTTTGCTGGCGTCGTAAAAAAACTTTGGAGTTCCGGAAAACTTGGCAGGCAACCAAGCCGCCACGTCTTAACTTTTTTACTTCTCTACTTCTTTACTTTCTTTGTTTCCCTGCCTTCTCTTACAAAAGGTGCTTCCGGATAAAGTCAATGCCATTTCTGAAAAGAGCAATTCCCTGGCCCTCTTCCGGTAGCTCTTCCCTGGTCCAGCGCGGATGATTTGTTCGGTGCAGAAAGGCCTCGGGGTGAGGCATCAGGCCAAACAGACGGCCGCTCGGATCACATATTCCGGCAATTGCGTCCGGTGAACCGTTTGGATTGTATGGATATTCCATAGTCGGTTCAAAGGTTTCCGGATGGGCATAACGCAGGACGACCAGATTGTTGTCCTGAATACGCTGCAACGTGGTGTTGTCTTTTGTGACAAATTTCCCCTCGCCATGCCGAATCGGGTAATAAAGATGATTCAGGCCTGCGGTGAAAACGCAGGGAGATTTTTCATTGACCAGAAGATCCACCCACCTGTCCTCAAAACGACTGGAATCATTGTAGGTCAAACTGACGGTGCGCAGGTCATACAGTTCGTCAAACCCGGGCAGCAGCCCCATTTTGACCATGAGTTGAAAGCCGTTGCAGACGCCGAGAATCAGTTTCCCTTCCCTGATAAAACGGATCAGCTGATCCTGCAGTTTTTCTCCGCTGTCCTTTACCGTGGCGTATTTCATGCGGTGAGCCCCTGCCTGACCGGCGCCAAGATCATCGCCGTCCAGAAAACCGCCCGGCAGATTCAGGAAATGATAGTCGTCAAGGGAGTAATCTCCATAAATCAGTTCGCTGATATGGACAATATCAACCTGCTCAGCGCCGCCAAGCCTGCAGGCATACGCCATTTCATTTTCACAGTTTGTTCCATAACCGGTGAGTACAATAGCTTTGACCTGGTTGTTCATGAGTGAGCCCTAAACAAAGAGTTTATTTTTCAGCCAGTGGATGGCATGTTTCAGCAAGGCTTCATCATCGTCAGCCTCGAGATTCGGATTTTTTTCCAGGAATCCGTCCAGATTGTAGAGGGTGTTCAGAAACAGCTGTTGCTGGTCCCTGGAAAGTTTTATGCCATTTTTGATTTCAACATGCTGGAGTATCGTCATCATCTCATCATTGAGCCTGTTATAGGATTCCAGTCCCTGATCAATGGTCCAGGTCTGAATGGTCTGCTGGTCCGGTTCCGAGAAGCCGTGACAGTGAGGTTCGGTGAGGAGGATGTGGATGATTTTATTTTGGCCGAAAAGATTGCGGCTGGCCCCCCGGCCCAGAGGATAGATGCGGCAAGCCCCCGGTCGTCCCCCATAGACTGTGCAGCCTTTTTTCGTCACAAAGGGGCAACTGGCCTTGCCGTCATCCACCATACCGAGATAGACCCTGGGAAAAAGATCCTCTTCGTCGTATTCAACCAGACAGTACTGTTCCAGAAATTCGGCTGAGGAAAGTTTCAGTTCCTTCCTGAGCCGCAGGACATCATAGGGAGTCAGAGCCAATTCCAGCTCTCGGCAGCAATCAGTGAAGCAGTCGATGCCGGGGTGACAGTTAAAATGGAAAATTTCTCCGTCGGCCAGCTCCCGGATATGTGAAGGAAGTTCGGTTATCATTTTTGTTATTCAGGTTGGTTAGGCTAAAGGCTGTAGGCTGTAGGCTGTAGGTATCGAATTTGGTCAATCCTACAGTCTAAATGTCTATAGCCTATCGACCTGAGCAGTTACCATGTTTATTTATTTCGTCGCCAGAGATAAAGCACAGGACTGGCGATGAAAATTGAAGAATATGTGCCGACGATCAGTCCGGCCAGCAGGGCAAAAGAAAAATCATGGATCACGGTGCCACCGAGAAAAAAGATAGCGATCAAAACCAGGGCCGAGGTCAGTGAGGTGACAACAGTCCGGCTAAGAACCTCATTGATGCTGAGATTGATGATGGAGCTGAAATCAAGGCGCAGGTTGTCCTTACGCATATTCTCACGGATTCGATCAAAGACGACAACCGAGTCGTTCAATGAGTAGCCGGCCAGGGTCAACAGGGCGGTAACGATGAGCAGGGTGATTTCAATGTTGAGAACCCAGCAGATCCCCAGGACGACAACGACGTCGTGAAGGGTGGCAATGGCGGCGGCCACTCCAAAGCTGAGATCAAAGCGCAGGGCCAGGTAACAGATAACGCCAAAAAGAGAAATAGCAATGG